>JAQBZS010000219.1 GCA_027622115.1 Planctomycetota bacterium
GGCTTCCACCGGCACGGGGCCGGGGGGAGAGCACATAGAAACGACTGAGTCAGCAAAGTTCAATGCTCGCAGATTGACGTACCCCCTTAACGCTTTATCCGCGAGCATGGATCACCCGACGCCTTCCCACATCCGTGTCGCAAAACCTGCACTACGGGATCGTGACGCGTTCGTTGGCGTGATAGTCCAATTGAACGCTCACGATCCGAGCGTTGCCGGCATCCGCGATGAATAAGCGGCGGTCTGAATGCACGGCGACGTAGGGTGCATAAAACAGCCCGACTTCGTCGCCGCCCAACGGCACGCGGCTGTTCGGTCCGGCGCTGTCCACGTTGCCGTACTTTCCGATTCGCAAGATCAAATTGCCGTTGGAATCCAGCACGGCGATGCTGTGATGACCGAGCGACGGCGCGAACGATCGGCCCAAAGCGTCCAGCGCGAATCGGGCGTTGTAGCAATTACAGCCGCCACCCGATCGTTTGGCGTTCTTCCCGGCAAAACCCAGTCCGCCGTGGAACCACTCGGCACCGTCGAGCCACGCGTTGCCAACCAGGCCATTGAAGACTTCCGCAGCGCGTCTTGGTTTCAATTCGTCCGGCAGCGCGACCGCCGCGCGATCCGAATCGCCGACGAGTTTCGCCTTGCCGGGTTTGATCTTCACCAGCGTCCCCGTCATGTCGTTGAAATACGGCTTGCCGTCGAACAACCGAGTGGTCGAGGACAGTGCATAGATGTTGTCGTCGCGATCGATCTGGATGCCGTCCAACTGCACCACGCCCGGCAAGGCGTCTTGGTGCAGCAACTGCCCATGTCGATCAAACACGTGGACTTCGCCATACCGCACGCGGCCGGGATAGTTGTTCGGTTCGTATGCCGTACCGCCCGCGTTTTCGGCGATGTCGTAGACGTCCTTTCGTGTGCGTTCTTTCTGCGAATGGTTGTTCACCGCGATCACCAGATGCCCGCGCGGCGACACACCCAGGCCGCCGTGATGGTGCAGCCCGGCGTCCTTAACCGGTAAACGAAGCACCGATCGCGCCGTGACTCGCTCGGTGCCGCGGCGACTGGAACTCGTCCGCAGATCGGCGTGTTCTTCACCATAGTCCCACGGAACTTCGGTCCAATTCACGGGTTCATAGCGGGCGACGTAATAGAACGATCGCAAATACGCGAGACCTTCGTTGTCGAAGCACATATCCTCGGCGTCGAACGGCAACGCCACAATTTCCGTCTTGCCGGTTTCCGGGTCGATGCGAATCACGTCTTGGCCGGACTTGCCGCTGGCGGCCTGACCTTCGGCGACATACAGATGCCCGCGTACCGGATCAACGTGCAAGCGTTGTCGGGAATACTCGGGTGCGGTTCGGCGTCGCACGGTGCCGCGAATGTCTTCGTTGAAGTCTCGCAGCAACTTCGCTTCGCCGTTTCGCAACTGGAACACGCGGATGTTGGCATCCTCGGCCCGCGATTGCTGCCGGGAAATGTAATCGACTCGGCCCCATTCGCTAACGATCCAAAACGGCGGGACTTTGGCCCACGAGTCGAGGACGGCCCGATACGACAACCCGGAACCACGCGACGGCGGCACATCGAGATTTAGGGGATAAACATCTGACTGCCGTGGATCGTCGAACGATTTCAGCACCGTCAGCTTGTTGAGCGCCCGGAGTTGCTCTTGTTCGATTCCCGTCGCAGTCCTTGGTGGTTGGCCGCCATTGGATTTCCCTTGAGGCAGCCACCAATGGAACACGTAGATCTCTTGCGTCTGCTGATGAATGGCGACTTGCGCCGGGCGAAGAATGGAAATCGTTTCCAGATGCCGACCATCCGCCGCGAACACCTGAATGCGGTCGTTCGAATAATCGCTGACATAGACGCGGCCTTGGGCATCGACATCGACCGAAGACGGGGCTCGGAAGTGTTTGTTGTGGTTGCCCGATTCATCGACGTTCATGCTGCCGAGAAACACTTCCGTTTGTTTGCCGGTCTCGAAGTTGATGCGGGCCACACCGGGCAGCCAGTCGTAGCAGTTGATCAAGATGATGTCGCGAGTCGCCGCTTGTCCGTGACCGTGTACGTAACCGGTGAGGTAGAGCGTTCGACCGTCGGGGCTGAAAGCCGAGCTGCGCGGCGGGACGGGCAATGGTTGGCCTCGCAAGTAATTCGCTCGCGGCTTGATGGGAAACACGACACTCGGACCGTGCAGGTCCAACTCGCCCGAAGAGCCGTCGGTCGCCAGTCGATTCAACGTCAATCGTCCCAGCGCCATCCGAGTTCCACGCACGGCCAGCATCGACGAAGCATTGCCCCAGACCGAGCCGTGGTAGTTGTTGTACTTGTCGATGCCGAAGCCGAGCTGCGGATCGAATCCGGCGTTTTTCCCGGAACTGAGCAGCGTCGCTTGATGAAAGCCTTCTTTCAGCGGTTGCCGAGTGCCGTCTTCCGGAAACGTTCGCCAGTGCAGCCCTTTGACGTTTTGGATTTGATCGGCCGGAAACGGATAAACCGTGCGAACGTAATTCCCACCGTGATCGAACAACCGCACGTGATCCAGCACGCGGCCATCGTAAACGTAGACGCCCTCGGGCGCGGCAGCCAAGCCAGGCGCGTCCTTGTGCATCCGCAGTTTCGGCTCCCACAACAGCGATTTTTCGAAACGCGGTTTCAGGCCGAGCGACACTCGTACCACGTGTCCCGCCGCGTGGTCGACGGACGCGTCTCGATCGTTCTTGCCGTCCCAAACGATTCGCTGCTGCAGCGAATTCCGCTGCAACGGTAACGGCGCGTTGGCTCCCAGCACGCCAGACACCAGATGGCGAACGATACGACCGTCGCCGTTTTCGATTACGACGGAAACATCGCAATACGCCTGCGATGCGAATTGAATGACGAAGCGGTTGCCGTCGCGATTGACGCTGGGCTTCTGCGTGAACTCGAAGACGGCCTGACGTATGACTTTGAACTCCTCGACGGCATCGGCCGCGGAGTGAGTTGCGAAGACCGCGAGAATTAATGCGATCGTGAAAGGTGCCGACGTTGCGAATTGACTCATGGCTTGCGTGTCACACTTTGACTTTGGCGTTGCGCGTCTTGCCGTCGAATACAAGTTCCACTCGGTCAATTACCACGCGGGCGGAATCTTTTGCCGGGATTTCGCCACGTGTGGCGTCGGACGCCTCGACGATCACCGCCACGCCCAGGCCCAAGCCGAACGAGAAATTCGAACCGGGGTTCGGATTGACGAAGGTCTTCGCGAGTTCCACCACTTGCCATTCATTCGACTTGCCTGCCAACTTGGGCTGGAATTCCACCGTCGCGAGTTGCTTGCGATTGTTGGGACTCTTCGCGGCTTCCGTGAACTCGAAGAATTCAAGGCGATATCGAAAGCCCGCAGCAATCTTGTCGAAAGACTTCGCCGATCCTTCACCGCGAAGATGCACCTTGAATTGATACGCACCGGCAAACGGGCTGCGGACTTCTTGAGCCAGGAACGCCAGCTTTTCGCTCGCCGCCTTGCTTTCGCTCAGTTCAAACGCGACTTGCCGTTCGTCTTGCTCGGCGTCTTGCAGCCGAACACCGAAGCCGGACTCCGCATCGATCAACGGAAACGCCCGCCATTGTTTGGGACGCGACGACCCGGTCGGTGGAGCCAGCGCGGTTGTGTCGCGAAAGTCCGGGCTGACGAGCAGACGATCGGGATCGAACACCGGAACCCGGGCGACTTCACCGCCGGCGCTTCGAAGCTTGTTCGTCGTGGGACTGCCGAGCAAATCGTAGAGCGGTTGGCCCTCGGTCAACTTGTGCTCGCGGCCTTCGCGGTCGTGGAAGGTGCCGGTCCAATTGATGCCCAACAGGTGGAAGATCGACGCGGTCAACTCGCCGGGCCGCACGCGGTCCTTGGCCGGGTACGCTCCGTTGGCATCGCTGGCACCATAGACCTGACCACCACGAATTCCGGCTCCCGCCATCGCGAAACTGAACACCGGCCCCCAGTGGTCTCGCCCGGCTTTGGCGTTGATCTTCGGTGTGCGGCCGAATTCTCCGATCGCAACCACCAACGTCTCATCGAGCAAGCCGCGTTCGTCGAGGTCTTCGATCAATGTCGAAAACGTGACGTCGAATTGCGGGCACAACACGTCTTCGACTCGGTCGTGATTCTGGGCATGCGTGTCCCACAACGGATTGTCCACGGCGTTGTCGCCCGGTTCCCGCGGCCAATTGACATGCACCATTCGCACACCCGACTCGATCAATCGCCGAGCCAACAGGCAACTCTGCCCCCAGGTCGTGCGTGTGTAGCGATCTCGAACGCTGGCCGGTTCCTCTTCAATCGCGAAGGCTTTCCGAGCCCGATCCGAGGTCATGATCTCGAAAGCCTGCTGCTGGTACTTGTCGTAATCTCGCACCAAACGACCGCGATCGAGCTTGCCGAAATGTCCTTCGACCTGTTCCAGCAGCGACGCACGTTGTTGCAAACGCAGGGCGGGGATGTCGGCGGTGAGCCCGCGAACCTTGTAGAGGCTGCTGTTGGGATCACCGACGAAGCGGTCCGGCCCCCATTGCGTGCCGAGAAATCCGCCCGTCTGACCGGCGGGGGTGACGCTTTCATTCAACCGCATGATGTCCGGAATCCAGACGGTGGACAGTGGCGGCAGGACGTCGCTGGGCTTGAGCATTTTCACCAGCGATCCGAAGTACGGCCAATCGCTGGGCTGGATTGTCCGAGCATTCGCGCCCACGTATTTGTAGCCGGTCAGCACCCAGTAACCGCTGGATGAATGCACGTTGTCGTCGGTGGACATCGACCGCACGACGGCAAGCCTGTCGGCCATGCGAGCCGTCCGCGGCAGCAGTTCGCAGAAGTCGATGCCCGGCACATTGGTGTTGATCGGTTTGAAAGGACCACGGATTTCGGCGGGCGCTTCGGGTTTGGGATCGAAGGTTTCGTGTTGCGGTGGGCCGCCCTGGAGATACAGGTAAATCAGGTTCTTGGCCCGACCAAACGTCGTATCCGTGGGAAGAATCCCGGCAGGCGTTTCGCGAGCCCGCAGGAGATCCGCGAGCGACAACCCGGCAACCCCCACGCCACCGATCCGCATCAATTCGCGACGCGTGATACCGTCACACAGCCGAGTCGGAGCGTTGTGCAGTTGAAACATCTCGTAATCCAGACTGAGGATGTTGCGGCGTTCGATTGGACACGGCTCGCATTGTATCGAGCAACGCTGATGGGATGCACGGCGAAGCTTGCACCTCTGTCGGTTGAAATGTGGCTGCCCCCAACTTTTCCCATGTGTCAGCCCCCAAACGGCCAAATCTTGGAGGCGGAGAGAAAAACAGTCCGCCATTTTCGACCTTGAGCACCGATTGGCCCACCGAGCCACGCCCCTCAGGAAGCGGTGCTGTCTGTTTCGCTTCCTGACGGGCGGCTCGATGACTTGGACCAACCGGTGATCAAGGCCCCATTCTCAGTTGGGAACACCCCGCGACTTCGCTAGACTCCGCGAGTTCCACTGCCCGATAGTGTAACGGTAGCACGAATGACTCTGACTCATTTAGCCTAGGTTCGAATCCTAGTCGGGCAATTGCGGTTTGACTCAGAAGGCTGAAACGTGGAGACCAACGCATTCGAGAGCCGCGCGAGATATGTCCCGTGGGGTTCTTGTGGTTCGGTCGTGAACAGCACGAGATACCGCCGCGTCGCGGGATCGATCCAAAGCAGTGTTCCGGTTGCGCCCCAATGACCGTAGGCGTGGGCCGGCAGGAAGTCGCCGAAGTTCGCGCTGTGTGACGGCCAGTGCAGTCGCCAACTCAAACCCCACGGCTTGCATCGTCGTTCGGACTCTGGAACGGTCGGCATGGTTTCGATCTGATTACGCGCGGCTGCCTCGATCGTTGTTGGAGCCAGGATCTGTTTACTGCCATGCTGTCCGTGGTTGACCATCATCGCGGCGAATTTCGCCATGTCTTCCGGCGTGGTCAGCAAACCTCCCCAAGGGGCGCCGAGTCCTCGCCAGTAGCGTCCGTTCCAATTCCACGAATCGGTCGGCTGCTGCTCTTTCGGCAGGCGAATGTGGGCGATGCGGTCGACTTTAGGAGTCTCGCCCGCATACCACGCAGCGGGGACTCCCAAAGCCGTGTCCGACATTTCCAACGGCTGGAAGAACTCGCGATCCACAAACTCGGCGCACGGCCGACTGCTGATTCGCTGGATAATCTCGCCCAAGATGCAGAACCCCATGCTCTGATACTGCACCCCGAAACCGGGCTTGAAATCGAGACCCACGCGACACGTCTCGGCGACGAATTCGGAAAGTGGTGCACCGGCCTGTCGCAATTCAATGTTGTTGCTCAGCATGTCGGGCAAGCCGGATGTATGCGTCAACAAGTGCCGGATCGTGACGCCGCGTTTGCTGTTGGAATGGAACTCCGGAATGATCGACGCGACTCGATCGTCCAGCGTGACCAAGCCCTGCTCGACCAGGCGCAACATGCCCATGCCAACAATCGGCTTCGTGATGGATGCGATCAAGAAGATCGAGTCGTCCGCAAGTGGTTCGGCGGGTTCCGCGAAAGTCTGTCGCCCGAAACGCAAAACGTCCGTCCGCTGATCGCCTCGACCCACGACGAACGCGATCGCGGACACTTCGCCATTCGCGACCCATTGTTGTGCCAACGAGCAGGCTTGATTCCATCGTATTTCGTCGATGCCGGCCGACTGGAAATCGTTCGTCATGGCGTTCCTTTCAAGCAGGCGGATCCGATCACGAATGTACGAACTGAACCAGCTTTGCAACGTGAGACTTGAAAATGCCAAAGCCCCGTCGAGCCATCGCAGTCCAAATGCGCTACATCAAGGCGACTTCGGCTTCGGGCTGCTGGGTTTGGCTTCCAGGCGACTGATCGAGACATGACCGTTGTGGTGTGCGGTGGCGACTTGCAATCCGGATGGACTCAGATCCAGATCCCGGGCGGTGTCCTTCAGTTTGAATTGATGGAATTCCGTGGCATCGTCCGGTTTCCAGAACAGCAGGAATCCACCACCGCCTCCGCCCGATGCCGCAATCCGCATCCCATTCGCATGAAACGCCACACCCCACGCGACGCCGCTCAGCTTGGCCTTGGAAAGATGTTCAATCTGCTGCTTGCCCGTCGCCCAGTCGAAAACCACGACCGACGGATTTCCGATTCCCGCGAACGCGTTTGAAACGTTCGTAATCCCGCTGCACGCGACGAATTTTCCGTCGTGGCTGAAATTCATGCCTCGAAATCCGCCGATCGTGGCCACGAAGGTCTTGTCAAATTTACTGAGCGATGCGGCCTTCCACGTTCGAAGTTGCTTGCCGGTTTTGATTTCCCAATGCAGCAGATTGCCCATCAAATCGCCCGTGGCGAGATGATCGCCGCCGGGATGAAACGCGACGTTGTAGATCTGCGATTCGTGGCCCCGCATCTCGCGAATGAGCTTGCCGTCGGCCATGTTCCACAGTCGCACGGCCAAGTCATTGCCGACCGACACCAACGTTGTGCCGTCGGGGCTCGCGGCGATGGCTCGAATCCAGCCCTTATGTGCTTCCACGGTTCGAACGGGTTTCGGAGTCGCAGCGTCGATCGGCCACCACATCAACCGCCCGTCATAGCCGGCCGTGATCACATGCTTGCCGAGTTTGTCGCAGGCCAATCCGCGGCACCAACTTTCCGTCGGAAATGCCACCTTCTTCCCCGTGAGGACTTCGAATCGCCACACGTTGAAATCTTGCGAGCCGGCAAAGACATACGTCTCCGATGGTTCAAACCGGCACGAGATCAACGGACTATTGTGTGAGAGATCGTGTGCGAGATGCGTCTTCGTAACGTCCATCAAGTCGGCTCCGGTTGGCGGCGAGAAGAAGTCGGCAGCGAAAGTTCCATCATATGCGGTAGAATTCGATCCACGAACAGAGCATTGCATTCACCGGCAATTTCAGGAATCCACACATGTCAAACTCTTTCGTTTCGGCTTGCGGAACTCGCGAACATGGGCTGCATCGTCGAGCCTTTCTTCAAGGGGCGACCGGTGTCACGGCTTCCTTGACGTTGGGCGGCGTGGGCGTGGCCGCCGATGTCGAGGACGCAAAAGTCCTGCGCAAGACCGGCAAACGCGTCTTGTTCGTGTGGCTGGCCGGCGGTGCGAGCCAGTTTGAGATGTGGGATCCGAAAGCCAGCCGAGAAACAGGTGGCCCGTTCCGCACGATTCCCACGGCGGTGACGGGCTACCACTGCTGTGAGTTGATGCCCAAGTTGGCTCAGGTCATGGACAAGATCGCCGTGGTCCGTTCGCTCAACACGGCGGTCACCGCCCACGAACCGGCCGCGGACTTGATCAGCACCGGTCGCCCCAAGGAACCGGCACTCGACTATCCCGAAATCGGCGTGGTGCTGGCCAAGGAACTGGCTGCGAAAGGCAGCTCGCTGCCGGACTACGTGTCCTTCTTTCTCGCCACGGAAGGTCGCCGCCGACCCGCGACAGGCTTCTTGGGTGGGCGGCATGCTCCGTTGTTGCTGGAAAAGTCCACTCGGCCGGGCAACATCGATTTGCCAAAACAGTTGACCGATCCGCAGCACCAGGAACGCGAACATCTGCGACAAATCCTGAGCAGCAAGTTCGCGACGGGCCGAGCGGGCGGCGAACTCGTCAGCGGCTACAACAGTTCGTATCAAAAAGTTCGCGGCTTGATGAAGAGCGATCATCTGTTCGATCTCGAACGCGAACCGGCGAAAATTCGCGAACGCTATGGTCCGACGGAATTCGGTCAGCAATGTTTGATCGCCCGGCGCCTGCTTGAAGCGGGCGTACCGATGGTCAAGGTCGCGCGAGGCTTCTGGGACAGCCATCACGACAACTTCGAAAGCCACCGAGAACTCGTGCCGGACTTTGACAACGTCATGAGCGTGCTGTTGGACGATCTTGAGGATCGAGGTCTGCTGCAGGACACGTTGGTGATCGTGCTGTCGGAATTCGGTCGCACGCCGAAGATCAACAAGGACGTTGGCCGCGACCATTATGCGGCGGCCTGGAGTTGTGCGTTCGCCGGAACGGGGATCAAAGCGGGCACGATCCACGGCAAGACGGACCCGGACGGCAAAACCGTGGT
>JAQBZS010000220.1 GCA_027622115.1 Planctomycetota bacterium
GTTTCTTCCAGATGTTTGCTCGCGACGCCCAGTCAGCAGCAGACCTCAACATCATGGCACACCGCATTGCCGAATCCGCACTCACGCCGGGCGTAATCGCACAAGATGGTTTCCTCACCACGCACCTGATTGAATCGATTCAGGTTCCCGAACGAGCGCTGATTCACGAATACCTCGGACAGCCCGGCGACATCATTGACACGCCCACGCCTGCCCAACGCATCATTTATGGCAACACGCGCCGCCGCATTCCTGAACTGTGGGACGTCGATAACCCTGTGATGGCGGGCGTGGTGCAGAATCAAGATTCGTACATGCAGAGCGTAGCGGCTCAGCGGCCGTACTTCTTCGAGCACATCGCCGAACTGGCTGACGCGGCCTTCCGCGAATTCCAGCAATTGACAGGTCGCAGCTACGCCCGAGTGCTGGCTTATCGAGCCGACGATGCCAACTACTTGATCGTCGGCCAGGGCAGCATGATTCCCACGGCCGAAGCGGTCGCCGACTATCTGCGCGATTCGCGCGGGCTCAAGGTGGGCGTGGTGAATTTGGTCATGTTCCGGCCATTCCCCGCAGACTTGCTGAGCCATATCTTGCGAGGCAAGCGGGGTGTCGCCGTGCTCGAGCGATTGGACCAGCCGCTGGCTGTGGACTTGCCGATGACGCGCGAAGTGCGAGCCACCATCAGCCGCTGTCTCGAAAACGGCCGCGATCCCAAACAGGAACCGTTCCCGGAACTGCCGGCTTATCGTGGCGAGGACGTGCCACCGTTGTATTCAGGGTCTTTCGGCATGGGCAGCCGAGATCTCCAACCGGAAGGCCTGATCGCGGCCGTCGAAAACATGCTGCCCGACGGCGAGCGGCGGAAGTTCTTTTACCTTTCAATCGACTTCCTGCGAGACAACCCGGTCACGCCCAAGCAGCGGCTGCACCAGGAACGTATCGAAGCCGGGTATCCCCACGTGCGGAGCCTCGCGTTGCACGGGTCCGAGAATCCCAACCTCATGCCGGAAGGCAGCATCACCGTCCGGTTTCATTCGGTCGGCGGTTGGGGTGCCATCACCACCGGCAAGAATCTGGCCATGACGTTGTTCGAACTGCTGGGTTACCACATCAAGGCCAACCCCAAGTATGGCTCGGAGAAGAAGGGCCAACCCACCACGTACTACCTGTCGGTGGCTCCCGAACCGATCCGCGTGAATTGCGAGTTCCACTACGTGGACGTCGTTCTCTCGCCTGATCCCAACGTGTTCCAGCACACGAACGCGCTGGCCGGTTTGCGGGGCGGCGGCTTGTTCGTTATCCAGAGCGACCAACCTTCCGCCGAGGCCGTTTGGTCCAACATCCCGGCCATGTATCGGCGGTTGATTGTCGACAACAACATTCGCGTGTTCGCCATCGACGCCTTCAAGATCGCTCGCGAAGAAGCCAGCGATTCTGACCTGCAACTCCGCATGCAGGGCATCGCGTTTCAAGGCGCGTTCTTCGCCGTATCGGACGTGATGCAGGACGCGGACCTTGATGAAGCGAAGTTGCTGGACGCGATTCATTCGCAGCTCGAACACAAGTTCGGCGCAAAGGGGGCTCGCGTTGTGCAAGAGAACTTGCGAGTCGTCAAACGCGGCTTCGACGAGATTCGCGAGATTCCACACGGCAGCGTTGAAGACGACTCGGCGGCGTCCCGGGCAACATCCCCCGAGCCGCCGTTACCCGTGATGTTGAAACGGCTGCCGCGGAGCAAGGCACCCACGTCGGACATCCATCGATTCTGGGAACAGACCGGCAGCTTTTACGCTCGCGGCATGGGGACTGACACCATCACGGACCCCTTCATTGGGCTGGGGGTGATGCCGGCCGCGACCACCGTGTTTCGCGACATGACCGGCATCCGCTTCAAGCACCCCGAGTGGCTCCCCGAAAACTGCACGGCTTGCGGCAAGTGCTACACCGTGTGCCCGGATACCGCGATCCCCGGCCTGGTCAGCGAGGTCTCGCAAGTCTGCGACACGATCATCGCTCGCATCCGCAAACACGGTGGAGAAGTCCGGCACCTGTCGAAGGCCGTCCGCGAATTGGAACGCCACCTGCGTCCGCTGCTCACCGAAGCCGGCGAACACGCGGATGTAACAGGGCTGATCGATGAAGCCATCAAGCTCACATTGCAACACAGCAAGTTGGATGAAGCGGCGCGGGAAGAGTTGCGGCACGAGTTCTCGCTGTTTCGTGACGAACTGGGCGACTTCCAATTTGCGCTCTCGCGTCCGTACTACACCGTGAAGGAGCAACAGTGTTCCGGCGATGGCGGCTTGTTGAGCATCACCGTCAATCCGAGTACGTGCAAAGGCTGCATGGAATGCGTCGAAGTCTGCGAAGACGACGCGCTGCGACCCGTCCCACAAACGGCGGACTCGATCCAGCGTCTGCGAGACAACTGGGACTTCTGGCTCGACCTGCCGACCACGGCCAAGAAATACATCCGCGTGGATGACATCGAAGAAGGCATCGGGGCGCTTGAGACGATCCTGCTCGACAAGCGCAACTATCTGGCGTTCGCCAGCGGTGATGGGGCATGTCTTGGCTGCGGCGAAAAGACCGTCGTGCACTTATTCGTGGCCACTATCGAAGCCCTGATGCAGCCGCGCATCGAACGGCATATCGGCTATCTCACGGACTTGATCTCGCGGCTGGAAGAACACATCCAGCATCGGCTCGTACACGAGATCGATGTGGGAGACTCGGCCACCATCGCGGAGGTCGTCGACGAGATTGGCGGTGGTGACGTCACGCTGGCTCGCATTGCCGAACACGTGGAACAGCTCACCGGCGGCGAGCCCATCGATCAAGAATGGCTCCGCCGCGTGACCACGTTGGTGGCTCGGTTGAAGCGGCTCAAGTGGAAGTACACGGATGGCACGACAGGTCGCGGGCGATCGAACGCGGGCATCCTGAACTCGACCGGTTGTTCGTCCGTTTGGGGGAGTACGTTCCCGTTCAATCCCTATCCGTTCCCTTGGGCCAACCATCTGTTCCAAGACGCGGCCTCGATGGCACTCGGCGTGTTTGAAGGCCACATGGCCAAGATGGCCGATGGATTTCGTGACGTGCGGATGGCCGAGTTGGAACTTGACGGCGGATATCAGCCTGATCAACACGATGAGACGCTGACCTATCTCGATTGGCGTCAGTTCACGGACGAGGAATGGGAGCTGTGTCCGCCGGTTGTGGCGCTCGGCGGTGACGGAGCCATGTATGACATCGGCTTCCAAAACCTGTCACGAGCCATGATGACCGGCAAGCCGATCAAGGTGCTCGTGCTGGACACGCAGGTCTATTCCAACACGGGCGGACAAGCCTGCACGTCCGGCTTTTTCGGGCAGGTGTCGGACATGGCCCAGTTCGGCAAGGCCATCCAAGGCAAGCAGGAACAACGCAAGGAGATCGGTTTGATCGGCATGGCCCACCGCACCAGCTATGTCATGCAAAGCACGGTCGCTCAGCCGGCTCACATGATCGAAGGCTTCATTCAAGGCCTGAAGACTCGGCGGCCCGCGTTGTTCAACATCTACACCAGTTGCCAACCGGAACACGGCATCGGCGACGACATGAGCACGCACCAGGCAAAGCTGGTTGTGGAATCCCGAGCCTATCCGCTGTTTCGCTACAACCCAGATCTCGGGCCGCGTCCGCACGAGTGTTTTGATCTGTCCGGCAATCCGGAGTTGGATCGAGACTGGCCGACCTACACGTTGAAGTACACGGAATCCGGCCGAGAGAAGTCACTCGAATTACCGATGACCTTCGCGGACTTTGCGGTCACGGAGATTCGCTTTCGCAAGCACTTCCGAGTCGCCCCGCCGGATACTTGGAACGACAACATGTCGCCGCTGTCCGAGTTCCTGGATTTGTCGGAGGCTGAGCGAGCAGGCCGCTTCCCCTACGTGTGGAGCGTGGATCGACAGCAACACCTGACGCGGCTGCTGGTGGACGAGTCGATCGTGCGTTCGTGCGAGGACCGTCGCGATTTCTGGATCATGCTCAAGTCCATCGCCCGTGTCGGCGAACACGAAGTCTCGCGGGATGAGATCGAAGCCGATGTTCGCAGAGATGTCACCAGCCGTCTGGCTATGAGCTTGATGCAACTCGCGACCGGCGAGACTACGTCGAATCTGGACACAGTTCTCAACGCGCACGGTGCCGTGCAATCCGGCCCTGCTACCGGAGACGGCCAAGGAAATGGGCGCGCTGCCAGCGGCGAGTATATGGCACCGTGGATCGATACGGAGCAATGCACATCGTGCGATGAGTGCGTGAAGCTCAACGGGAAGATCTTCGAATACAACGAGGCCAAGAAGGCCACGATCAAGAATCCGCTCGGTGGTCCGTACTCGGATTTGGTCAAAGCGGCCGAGCGATGTACGGCCCAGGTCATCCACCCGGGGCTCCCCAAGGACCGCAGCGTCAAGGACATCGACAAGTGGATCGCCCGTGCGGAGAAGTACAACTAACCGGTTGTCAGGACGAGTGGCACATCCAGCAATGAACATCTTCCGCCGACATCCCAAGACCTTTGCTCACGGCATTCATCCGCCCGAACACAAGGACCAAACTAACTCGCTCCCGATCCGACAATTTCCGTTTGCTCCAGCGTTAATCGTGCCGCTCAAACAACACATCGGCAACGCAGCCGTGCCCGTTGTTCGGGAAGGCCAAGAGGTCACTCGCGGGCAATTGATTGCCGAGCCCGATGGGTTCGTATCCGTCGCTTTGCATGCGCCGTCATCAGGCATCGTGCGACGGATTGGACTCGCCCCGAGCATCACCGGCGAAATGCGGCCCGCGATCTTCATCGAACCGTTCCCCGCATCGACACAAGAGCGGCTGGAAGGTGAGCCGTGTGATGTCGAGACCGCGACACCCAGCGAGATCATCCAGGCCGTGCAGCAAGCGGGGATCGTGGGGCTGGGTGGAGCCGGGTTTCCCTCGCACGCCAAGATGCAGGTGCCCGAAGGCAAGTTCATCGACACGCTGATCATCAACGGAGCCGAGTGCGAACCGTACCTCACCGCCGATCATCGCGTGATGTTGGAGCAGCCGCAGGACGTCATTCTCGGTGTGCGTTATCTGCTCAAGGCAACAGCCGCTTCCAAGGCAATCATCGGCATTGAAGCCAATAAGCAAGACGCCGCGGACTCACTGCGAGCCGCGATTCCAGATGGTGCTCCGATCACCGTGGAAGTCTTGCCGGTCAAGTTTCCGCAAGGCGCGGCCGAGATGCTGATCAAGGTTCTGCTCGGCCGAGAAAAGCCCACGGGGGCTCGGGCGGCCGATATTCACACGCTGGTGTTCAACGTCACCAGCACGTCGGAAATCGGCCGATTGTTGCCGCACGGCGCGGGGCTGCAAGAACGAGTCATCACGATCAGCGGCTCGGCCGTTCGCGACAAGGGCAATTACCGCATTGCCGTTGGCACGCCCATCCGCTTTGTGCTGGAACAGGTGGGACTTGCCGACGACGTGTCGTGCGTGTTCCTCGGCGGGCCGATGATGGGACAAGCGCTGTCGAGCCTCGACATACCCGTCATGAAGGACACGTTGGGTGTGGTCGCGTTGACCGAGCGTGAAACAGGTCCGCTCGCCACGCGAAAGGAATACGCCTGCATTCGCTGCGCGGCCTGCGTGGATGCGTGTCCGATGTTTCTGAACCCCTCGCAGTTGGGGTTGCTCGCCAAGCACGGGCAATTTGAGCGGATGCAGGACGAGCTTCACTTATCGCAATGCTTCGAGTGCGGGAGTTGCACGTTCGTCTGCCCGTCTCACATTCCGTTGGTGCATGACTTTCGCATCGCCAAGGCCGCCCTGTGGAAAGCGAGGGCCTCGGCATGACAACGCCATCGAACGCGCCCAGGCACAAGGCGTCCAACAAGACATTGCAGATTCGGCACGCCCCGCATCTGGCGAGCGGCATGAGTGTCGACCAGATCATGCGAAACGTGGTGGTGGCGCTGCTGCCCGTGTCAGCGTTCGCGGTGTATGTCTTCGGGTTGGCGGCCGCTTTGGTGCTGGGCACGGCGGTCGCCAGCTGCGTGGCCACCGAGCAGATGTGGTGTCGGGCTCGTGGGCAGCACTCGACGGTCGGCGATTGGTCGGCCGTGGTCACCGGGTTGCTTCTAGGCCTGACACTGCCACCCAGCCTTCCGCTATGGATGGTGGCGGTGGGCGGCGTCGGAGCGGTGGGCATCGGCAAGCTGCTGTTTGGTGGCCTGGGCGGCAATCCGTTCAATCCGGCACTGGTTGGTCGAGCGTTGTTGCAAGCGGCGTTTCCCGTGGCCATGACCACGTGGCCGTCGAAGCGTGGGGCGCTTGGGACACTGTTTCCATCCACGTTGACACCACCGTTTTGCAAACCGGCCTACGATACCGTCTCTGGAGCAACCCCGCTGGCGGATTGGAAGTTCAGCCAGATCTCCGTCAGCACGAGCGACCTCTTTATCGGCACGACAACGGGCTCGACGGGCGAGACTTCATCCCTACTGATTCTGCTTGGTGGAGTGTTCCTGATCGCTCGCGGAATGATGAGTTGGCATATCCCGGTCGCCATCTTGTTGGCGGTGGCGGTCATGAGCAGCGGGCTGCATGCCTGGGACCCCGCGCGATTCGCCAGCCCGCAATTCATGCTGCTTTCGGGCGGGTTAATGTTGGGCGCGGTTTTCATGGCAACCGATCCAGTGGGCTCGCCGATGACGCATCTCGGCTGCGTGATCTATGGCGTGTTGATTGGCGCGTTGGTCGTTGTCATCCGAGTCTGGGGCGGGCTGCCAGAGGGCGTGATGTACGCGATCCTGATTGGCAACGCGGTGTCGCCGCACATCGACAATTGGGTCCAGCCTCGCGCGTACGGAACGGGGAGGCTGCCGCATGTCTGATCCAACCGTCGAACGCGTGCCGCAGCAGTCACAACCATCGGTCGTCCAGATGTACGCGGCGGTGATGGGTGTTGGCATTGGATGCGCGTTGGCGATTGTCGTTGTCTACGAATCCACCAAGCCGATCATCGAACGCAAGCGAGCCGTTGCCACACAACAAGCCATCCTGGACGTTCTGCCTCGGGCCGTCCGGATCACAGCTTTCCGCTGGGATGGAGCCCAAGGACGATTTGTTCAATCGGGCGTGGACTCCGACACACAGATTCTGTTCGCGGGTTACGACGAAGCCGACCACCTTGTGGGTTTGGCCATTGGAGCGGAAGGCACCGGTTATCAAGACACGATTCGCGTCTTGTACGGCTACTCGTTTGAGCGACAGGCCGTGATCGGGCTTCGCGTGTTGGAAAGCCGCGAGACGCCGGGCTTGGGCGACCGTGTCGAGACGGATGCGGCGTTCAAGAACAACTTCACGCGCCTCGACGTTCAGCTCGCGCCCGGCAAGTCCGCACTCGCGCATCCCGTCGAATTCGTGAAGCCGAATAAGAAACGTCTCGAGTGGCAAATCGACGGCATGTCGGGAGCAACCGTGACGTCCAGCGCCATCGCCGAGATGATCGGCAAGAGCACGGCCAAGTGGATTCCGCGCGTCCATCAACATCGAAGCGACTTCACGTTCAACTCGGGTTCGTCCGCAACATCCAAAGAGGGATGGGTGCCTGATGATTGAGCCAGCCGCCATCGCCAGCCGCGAACCATCAGACGCGGACGAATTTCTGAAAGGCTTGTGGAAGAAGAACCCCGTGTTTGTTTACGTGCTGGGAATGTGTCCCGCCTTGGCTGTCACGAACTCCGCCATCAACGCGATCTCGATGGGACTGGCCACCGCGTTTGTGCTTGTCGCTTCGAACATGGTTGTGTCGCTGCTCCGCAACGTCGTGCCCCAACAAGTCCGCATCGTGACGTTTATCCTGGTGATCGCCACCTTCGTCACCATCGTGGATTACGTGATTCAGGCCATCAGTTTGGAATTGCACAAGGGGCTCGGGGCGTTCATTTCCCTGATCGTCGTCAACTGTTTGATCCTCGGTCGAGCGGAAGCCTTCGCGTCGAAGAACGGCGTGTGGCGATCCTTTCTCGACGGGCTGGGCATGGGATTGGGCTTCACGTTCGCACTGCTCTGTTTGGGTAGTGTTCGCGAAGTGTTGGGCAGCGGCAGCCTGTTTGGTGTCGCACTCTTCGGCGACCCGTTCCAAACATGCGTGATCATGCTGCTGCCGCCGGGCGGCTTCTTCACGCTCGCCGCCTGGTTGCTGTTGTTCAATTGGCGAAGCCAACGTGTGGCCGAGGTAGTACCAAATCGGGAGGTCCCGTCATGAACACACCACACTGGTCCATCTTCATCGACGCTTGCCTGACCAACAATTTCGTGCTGGCGTACTTTCTTGGTCTGTGCCCGTTTCTGGGCGTGTCGGGCAAGTTGGCGACGGCGACTCGCATGGGGGCCGCTGTCACATTCGTGATGCTGATCAGCTCCATGTCCGCGTTCTGCATCCAGACGTTGTTGGCCAGGCTGGATGTGACGTACTTGCGGCTCATCGCGTTCATCGCCGTGATCGCCACGACCGTTCAACTGGTGGAGATGTTCATCAAGAAAACCAGCCCCGTGCTATTCCGCTCGCTGGGCATCTTCTTGCCGTTAATTACGACCAACTGTGCGATTCTGGGCTTGGCCTTGTTTCAAACGAACAAGAATTATGACTTCTCGCAAAGTGTTGTTTACGCGGCGGGTGCGGGAGTCGGCTTTACATTGGCACTCGTGCTGATGGCCGGTTTGCGAGAACGGCTGGAGCTGGCGAATCCCCCGGACATCGTACAAGGCACGGCACTCACGTTGATCCTCGCGGGCTTGCTGTCCGTGTGTTTCATGGGTTTTGCAGGACTGGCGAGCTGACATGCTGGAATCCTCATTAAAAGCGATCGCCGTGCTTTCAACGCTATTGGTCGGATGGCTGCTGGTGCAGTCCGCATGGCGCAGAGTGTTTGGCTTGAGCATGCCATCGACTTCGAAAACTCCAGTTCCAGGCTGCACGCACAGTGACAGGGGATGGCGGTGTGGAGAATGTCTCGGTGGGCATGCGGATTGCAGCAACGAGCCTCCC
>JAQBZS010000221.1 GCA_027622115.1 Planctomycetota bacterium
GCTCGGCGAAAAAGGGAAACCGGTAGTGACCGAGGCCGGGGGTGAAAGTCATTTCCAATTCATCGCCGACATTGATGGGATTCATGGGAGTGATGGGAAGAATAGGGGCAGCCATCAACCCTATCAGTGCTCTGCGTCCTATCAGTCTCATCAGTCTCATCAGTCCTATCAAAGCAGGTCAGAGAGAGGCAACTTATTGCGCCCGCGTTCGCAATTAAAATGCGTCATGGGAATTCCGAATTCCACAATCCGCAGTCAAAATTCCCGGCTCGAACGAAAAGAGCATCGTGCGCATCAGCTTGCCCCACACACGGCTTGGCGATTGACTGGTCAGTTTCCGAACGGCTAAAGTCTTGCGAGTGCCGAATGGTGAATTCGGAATGTGAAATATTCCGAATTCCGCAATCCGAATTCCGCAATCAAACAACTCCGCCTTCAACCCCTCGGAGAGCCAACATGAACGACCAACCCCAAAACATTGACTCCTCGACTCGACGTGATTTCTTGAAGAGGAGTTCGGCTGCTGTTGCCGGGACGGCTCTGGCTGCGAACTTGATGTCGTCTTCGGTTTACGCGGCGGGTTCCGACACGCTGAAACTCGGTCTGGTCGGTTGCGGTGGTCGAGGCAACGGGGCGGCAAGCAACGCCCTGCATGCGGACGACAATGTCGAATTGGTGGCCGTAGCCGACGCCTTCGAAAGTCAAATCAACGGCAGCCTGCGAGCACTTGGCGATCAGGCTCGTATCAAAGACCGCATCAAGGTGGCCGACGATCACAAGTTTGTCGGACTTGAAGGCTACAAGCAGGTGATCGATGCCGTCGATGTCGTGATTCTCGCGACGCCTCCTGGATTCCGCCCGGTCCAATTGCGAGCGGCCGTCAACGCCGGAAAACACATCTTCACCGAAAAGCCAATGGCGACCGATGCGCCGGGTGCTCGTTCGGTTTACGAATCGGTGGTGATCGCCAAAGAGAAAAACATCGCGATGGTCGCCGGATATTGCTGGCGCTACGACTACGCAAAAAAAGCTCTGTTCGAAAAAGTGCATGCCGGAGACATCGGCGACGTCCGCTCGGTGTTCGGCACGTACCTGACGGGGCCGGTCAAGCCGATGCCACCTGCGAATACTCGACCCGAAGGCATGTCGAATCTCGAGTGGATGGTTCGCAACTGGTACAACTTTACGTGGCTGTCCGGAGACGGGTTGGTCGAGCAAGCGATTCACACTGTCGACTGGCTGGCATGGGCGATGGGAGACCGGCCACCGGTTAGTTGTTCGGCAGTCGGCGGTCGACAGATTCCGGCCGAAGGCGGCAACATCTACGACCATGTGCAAGTCAATTATGTGTGGGACAATGACGCGCGAGCTTCGGTGACTCAGCGGCAGATCCCCGGTTGCTTCAACGAGAATTTTCTCTACATCCTGGGCACGAAAGGCACGGGCAAGATTTCTCGCCGAGGCAGCGTGGTCTGCGATTTGAATGGCGACACGATTTGGAAGTACGAAGGTAAATCCAACAACATGTACCAGACCGAGCACGACGAATTCTTCGCGTCGATCCGATCTGGCAAGCACATCAACGACGGCGATCGCATGGCCAACAGCACGCTGATGGGCATCATGGGCCGCATCGCTGGCTACACCGGCGACGAGATTTCCTGGGAGCAGGCGTTGAATTCTCAAGACAGCATCGTTCCCCAAATCACAGACGGCTGGAACTCGCCCGCAGCACTGCCGGAGATGGCTCGACCTGGGATCACGAAGTACGTCTAGGCGTTCGACGCGAGATTGAGAGACGGGGAGATCGAGCGGCTCGTCACGCGGAGCGATGACCGCTACGGTGTTTCTGCCGGTCATCCTTGTTGGAGGTGCATCGTTGACAACTACACCTTCCAACTCGAAAGCGTCCGCTTCGCAAGCGGCTAAGCCAGGTCAGCGAGCGTCACAAGTCGCAGCCAAGTCGTCGGCCGTTGAGCCTCGAGTTTTCGAATTGAACGAACTGGTCAACGGACAATCGGCCGACACGTTTGCGTTGCTCGCTGCGAAAGACGAAGCGAAAACGAAAGACGGCAAGCCGTATTTTCGGGTCACGTTCAAAGACGCCAAACGCAGCGTCGTGTCCATGATTTGGAGCGACCACGAACTCTTCAAATCGTGTCTCGACTGGGTCGTCGGCGGGTTTTTCAAGCTGCGTTGCAAGTACGAAGAAACCAGTTTCGGTCCGCAGGTTTCGGTTGATCGAATTCGCGCCGTCGTGGATGCCGATCGCGAGCAAGGCTTCGACCCCGACCGTTTCTTCGAAGTGTCTCGATTCGACCGCGACGAAATGTTCGCTGAACTGCGTGGCCTTGTTGAACAGCACATTTCTGAACGAGCCGTTCAAGAATTGGTCCTGCTCCTGCTCGACGAAAACGCCAACGCGATCAAACAGCACGCCGCAGCCGCGCGAAATCACCACGCATTTGTGGGCGGCTATTTGGAGCACACATTGTCGGTCACTCGAACGGCCGTTTTTCTGGCCGACAAGTACGCGGCCTATTACACAAAAATGCAACCGCCGCTTTCCAAAACTCTGGTGGTCGCTGGAGCCGTGTTGCACGACATCGGCAAAATGTACGAGCTGGAATTCAAGGACGGAGCGTGGGCCTACACGCCAGAGGGCCGATTGGTCGGGCACATCCTGATGGGCCGCGACATGGTCCGCGCCGCAGCCCTCCGAGTCGCAGCGATCGATGCCGAAACACTGCTTCGCATCGAGCACATGATTATCTCGCACCAAAACCTGCCCGAGTGGGGCTCGCCCATCGCACCTCACACGCCGGAAGCCTTGCTGGTCCACTACGCCGACGACATCGACGCCAAATTCCACGAACTGGCAACGGAGCTGGAAACGAGCTGGCCCGCCGGCACCGAATTCACGACGCGCAACAACCCTCTGCGGCGATACATATTCGTGGGACTCAACGGATCGACTTCCGCACGAGACGCAACCGACGACAGCGGTGATCGGCGAGAATGATCCGCCCCGTTGGACGCGGCAATCGACCTTTCCGCAGCCCGCCCAAACGGAAGCCCGAGGTGCGTTTTGAAGTTGCTCTGTTTGAGCGGCGAGGGTCTGGCGACGGTCGAACTCTTTACCCCGCAGGCGTTGCATTCCGAAGCCCAGCGGCTGTGTTGTAGAACCGCGTCGCGGTTCGACAAGGGCGCAATGTTGAGAAGTGCCTGCGCGGGAATCGGTAACTGGTGACGCTTCGCTGCGCTTCAGGCTTCACATGATTGGCTTTGCTCACCATTCACGCTTGGCACGCGGCGGCTCGCTCTCAGCGGATTCGCATTGGCTGGTTTTTATCCATCCACCCAGTTCGCTACACTGGCGCGCCCCGATCAAAATCGATGATAGACACCTCTGGAGGTACTCATGTCGAACGATTCTCCCGCCGCTTATGACCAGTACGAACTCGATCCGGTCTTCTTGAATTCTCGTAAGGAAGCGCTGGCCGTTTTTCTGACGTGGGTCGTCGCCCTGCTGTGGGCCGTGCCGGTTTGCTATTTCATGGGCTTCAGGACCGGCATCGATTCGACCAATGTTTCAATGGTCATGGGAATTCCGACTTGGGTGTTTTGGGGAATCGCTTTTCCCTGGCTCGTTGCTGACGTTGTGACAACCTGGATGTGTTTTAAGGTCATAAAAAACGACGACCTGGGCATCGCGGCCGATGAACTCGACGCCGAGACTTTCGCTCCAATCGTGAGCCAGGGGGCGTCAAAATGAGCGGGCTACTCGCCGAGTCGTCAAACGCTGCATTGATTACGTTCTTGGTTTACACGTTGGCTGTTTTCGGTGTAGCCGGACTGTCGAATCAACTGCTGAAGTCCAAGAGCTTCCTGAGCGAGTATTTCTTGGGCAGTCGCAGCTTGGGTGTCTGGGCATTCGCACTGACGTTCGCGGCGACCAGCGCGTCGGGCGGATCGTTCACAGGTTTTCCAGCGAAGATCTACACGCACGGCTGGGTCCTGGCGTTGTGGATCGGCAGTTATATGGTCGTCCCGATTTGTGCGATGGGACTGCTCGGCAAGCGGATCAACCATGTCGCTCGAATCGGTGGCTCGATCACTGTCCCGGATGTCCTTCGCGACCGATTCAACAGCCGAAGATTTGGACTGCTGGCCGTTGCGCTGATTGTGTTTTTCATGTCGTTCAACCTGGTCGCGCAGTTCAAGGCTGGCGGCATCATCTTGAAGGTTCTGCTTTCCGACGTCGATGTGTTCAAGTCGTATGCCGCGTCGCTGGGAAGCCACATGGGTGAAGGCAGCTTCTGGGGGAATGACGCTCAGTACCTGATTTGTCTGGTGTTCTTTGGCGTCTCGGTGATCGTCTACACGACGTATGGTGGATTCCACGCCGTCGTTTGGACCGACGTCTTGCAGGGTATCGTGATGGTCGTTGGCGTTTTGATTCTGCTGCCGCTGGCGCTGTCGAGTGCCGGTGGTTTGGAAAACGCGACCAAGCAAATGGCCGACATGACTACGCCTCGCCGAGGGTTCGCCGAAGTCGAGTTCGTGGGTGAAGTCGCCAAGGACGGTGCCGGCAAACCAATCGCGACCCGCTTCAACAAAGAGACCTGGGTCAAGTTGGAAGACGGCACTTCGACGCGCGTGTTTCGAGTGGCCAACGCATTCAACGTGCAACCGGGCGAGACTCACGTTGACGACGTCCAAGCTTTGGAAATCACCACCCCGCGCCAAATCGAGCGAATTCTAAACGGCGAGACGGCGGTCAAAGTCGAGTTCGACAAACGGCTCGTCTGCAAGTCATTCTCCGATCCGAAAGAGAGCATCGGCACCCTGACCGCTTCGGTCAAGTCGGCCGCAACGACCGATGTCACGATCGCCAAGGGGACATGGTTCAAAGAGACGCTCAAGGATGGCAAGCTTCGCCACTTGGTCTCGGTGGCCAGTGCAAAGGTCGCGAGCGGCAAGACTTCAACAACCGTCTCCGTTCGAGTCCCCGTCGGCGAGCAGCCCGAAATTGTTACTGACTATCTAGTATCCGGCGTCGTCGTGAAGCCGGTTAGCTTCGCCTACGGAGCCGACACGAAGGGAGTCTACGTCACGGGCCCGGCACCTCACCCAACCAATGTGGACGGGTTCTTGCCACTCTCGATCGCGATTTCGTTCTTCTTCATGTGGGCAATCTCGGGAGCCGGCCAGCCCAGCAGCATGGTCCGCTTGATGGCGTTCAAGGATTCAAGAACCCTACAGCGGTCGATCTTTTCGGTGGCGATTTATTACACGCTGATCTACATCCCGCTGATTTTGATTTTCTGTTGTTCGCGCGTCTTGGTGCCAGGCCTCGAAATCGAACCGGATCGAATCATGCCCGAGATGGCCGTCGTGCTGACGAGCAACATCGGCGCGGGTTGGCTCGGCGGTTTATTGATTGCTGCTCCGTTCGCGGCCGTCATGTCTACCGTCGATAGCTTCTTGCTGATGATTTCGTCGGCTGTCGTGCGCGATATTTATCAACGCAACATGAACCCCAACGCGAGCGAGAAAACGATCAAGCGATTGAGCTACCTCTGCACGTTGCTAGTCGGGACGATCGCGATGGTCGTCGCAATCAACCCACCGAACTATTTGCAGGACATTATCGTCTATGTGGGCAGCGGCTTGGCGGCGTGTTTCCTGGCTCCGGTCGTCTTCGGCCTGTATTGGCCCCGCTCGAACGAAACCGGCTGCATCGCTGGCATGTTGTCAGGTTTTGCTGCTCACCTCGCGATGTACGTCGCTGGAATCTTCACCAACGGCAGCTTCTTTGCGCCGTACCAACTCTTCAATTTCGATCCGATCATCCTCGGATTAATCACATCGTTCGTGGTCACCTACGTTGCCACGCTGGCAACAGCACCACCGCCCGACGACTTGGTCCGCAAGTATTTCTATCGCAAGAAAGAAACGGCTTGATCGACGAATTGCGAAAGTGAAGTCGGCAAGTTGGCAAAACCCCAAGCCTGGTCAATTGGGACAAGGCACTCACGGAACTCATCGCACTCCGCGCGTCATCGTCCACACCCAGCCCCGACTACGCCCCGCTGAATCCTTGCCGAAAGTCGCACACCCCCAAGGCTTCACACCAATACTGTTCCGTGTATTCCGTGCTTTCCGTGGTCAATAACTTCCTTCAGACACGGCTTGTCGCTAACCACGGAATACGCGGAATACACGGAAAGGTCTCCGCATTCAAAGCGGGTCATCTGAACGTCTGGTTGATTCGTGTCGGTGGTTTGTCTTGATAGGAATCTATCCGGGCGACTGCTAGGATTCTTCGGCAACTCGCGAATGGTTTTCGGCGGTTGCAAGCGAGTTGAATTTGCTTGGCGGTGAACTAGATTTTCGACCGCCGGATCCGCTGCGCACTCTTTTGTTGGTATCGATTCAAGATTATGAAGTACGCCTTGGTCATCCCCGATGGAGCGGCTGATGAACCGCAGGCTTCGCTCAACAATCTGACTCCGTTTCAGTTTGCTCACACACCCAACATGGACGCGGTTGCTCAGGCCGGAGTCGTCGGGCGGGCGAACCATGTTCCGGCCAGCATGCCGTCGGGCAGCGATGTCGGCACGATGAGTCTGTTCGGTTACGACCCGCTGGAATTTCACACGGGGCGTGCTCCGTTGGAAGCAGCGGCGCAGGGGATTGAACTCGGCGATAAGGACTGGGCGATTCGTTGCAACTTGGTGACGATCGCCGCTGGCCGCATGAAGAGTTTTACTGCCGAGCAGATGCCCAATGATATCGGTCGCGGGCTGATTCAGGTTCTGCAAAAGAGCCAATGCGGAGACAGCCACTGGAAGTACTATCCCGGCGTCAGTTATCGCAACCTGCTGATTTATCGCGCGAGAGATACCGACGCTCCGTTCTCAAAAAAAACGGTGACGACTCCGCCGCACGACATCACGGATCAGGAAATCGCCGCGTATCTTCCGGCGGGGCCTGGCTCGGAAATCATGCGCGAGCTGATGCAGCAAAGCGTCGAGTTGTTCGGGACGAACGACGCCAACTCGGCGCGCGGCGAACGCGCGGCGACTCAGACTTGGCTCTGGGGGGAAGGCGTTCGGCCGGCACTGAAGTCGTTTGCCGATCGGTTCGGAGTCAGCGGGGCGGTGATCACTGCGGTTGACTTGTTGCGCGGGATCGGACGGCTGCTCGGATGGGACGTGGTCGAGGTCAAGGGCGCGACGGGGTATCTCGACACGGACTACAAAGCGAAAGGGTTAGCGGCGATCGAGACGCTCAAGTCGCACGATTTCGTCGTCGTCCACGTCGAAGCTTCAGACGAGGCGTCCCACGAAGGCAATGCTCCGGCCAAGGTCGAAGCGTTGGAACGCATCGACGCCGATATCGTCGGGCCGCTGCATGCGTATTTGAAAAGCCAAGGGCCGTATCGATTGTTGATCTCGCCCGATCATCCGACTTTCTTGCGAACGAAGACGCATAGCCACGGGTACGTCCCGGTCGCTGCCTGCGGAACTGGAATCTCCAGCGATGAGGCGGTTGCCTACAACGACGTGACGGCTGCAGAATCGTGGCTCGTCTTCGACAAAGGGCACGAGCTGATGCCTTGGTTTTTTCAACGCTAAGAGAATCGCAGAGTCTACTTCGTGCTCTTTTGGCCTTTTCTGGAAAGACCGGCTTCGATCGCGGCCTTCCCGACGGCTTCGGCGACGGCGGTGGCGACTCGGCGGTCGAACACGCTCGGGATGATGTAGTCGGGGTGGACCTCGTTCTCGCTGATCACGGCGGCGATCGCTTCGGCGGCGGCGATCTTCATCGAGTCGGAAACGCCCGTCGCGCGGACGTCGAGCATGCCTCGGAAGAAGCCCGGAAAACACAACACGTTGTTGATCTGGTTCGCGTAGTCCGATCGACCGGTCGCCATGACATCGACGTAGGGGCCGGCCTCTTGCGGAGTGATTTCCGGATCGGGATTCGCCAGCGCAAACACGATGCGGCCCGTGCCCATTTTTTGCACGTCTGCGGCTTTCAACACGTTGGCCGATGAGACTCCGATAAAGATATTCGCTCCAGCAATCACGTCCGACAGGAGACCGGCCTGACGATCTTGATTCGTGTTATCAGCGATCCATTGTTTGAGCGGATTCAAACCCGTGAGCCCGGCGTGAATCGCGCCGCCTCGATCGCAGACGACGATTTGTTTGCCGCCGACCGACTTGATCAGTTTCGCGATGGCCGCTCCGGCCGCTCCCGAACCGTTGATCACGATGCGGACTTCTTCCAGGCTCTTGTGGATGACTTTGAGCGCGTTGCGAAGCGCGGCCAAGACCACGATCGCTGTTCCGTGTTGGTCGTCGTGGAAGACGGGGATGTCGAGTTCTCGGCTGAGCCGTTCTTCGATCTCGACACAGCGCGGCGCGGAGATATCTTCCAGGTTCACTCCACCGAAAGTCGGGGCGATCAACTTGACTGTGCGAATGATTTCCTCGACATCCTGGGTGTCCAGGCAAATTGGAAACGCATCGACGCCGCCAAATTCCTTGAACAAGAGTGCCTTACCCTCCATGACGGGCATGGCAGCCAGCGGCCCAATATTGCCCAGGCCGAGCACCGCCGAACCGTCGGTCACGACAGCCACCGTGTTCTTGCGAATCGTCAAGTTGAACGCGGCGTCCGGATCGGCGTGGATCGCCATGCAGACCCGAGCCACACCCGGCGTGTACGCCATCGAAAGGTCGTCGCGCGTCTTGACCGGCACCTTTGAATTGACCTCGATTTTTCCACCCAGATGCATCAAGAACGTCCGGTCGGAAGTCTTGAGCACTTCCACGCCGCCGATCTGGCCGACCTTATCGACGATCTGTTGACCATGCTCGACGGTGCTGGCGTTGACCGTGATATCTCGCACGATTCCGTCTTTGCGAACATCGACGATATCGACCGCGCCGATCGAGCCGTTGTTCTCGCCAATGATCGACGTGATGTGTCCCAACAGACCCGGAAGGTCCGGGTACTTCAGTCGCATCGTGATGCTGTAGGACGCTG
>JAQBZS010000222.1 GCA_027622115.1 Planctomycetota bacterium
GCGACGGGAAACGCGTGCAATAAATCAACGCCAGCCGGAATGGCATCGTGGCTGAATGACGATCCGCCAAGCTGTTCGCTGGATGACTCGGTCGTTGACCACATGTGATTCAACACCGCCGACAACGCGTTTATGACATGGCGATACGGCGTGTCTTGCTTGGCCAGTGCCGTCTGCATCTTTTCGATGGCAGGCAACACGCAGGCCGGCACAAAGCGATCGGCTTCTTCCGCCGACATGGCCGCAATGACGGCTAAGACGTGTGTGATGTGGTCGGGCAACTCGGCCGATTCATCGAGGCCGTATCGGCGAAGCTCTTCACGCATCCGCACGAGGAATAGACCCCGTGTGTAGTCTTCGCCAAACAGGTGATAGCCGATCTCCAGAGCACACGGCGGATTGATATCGAAAGTGCTCGTGAATGCTTCTTCAATCTGCCAGTTGTCGTGTTGTTCCAAGAACGCGCCGAAGGACGCCACGTCCTTGGCCGACTCCGAGAGCACATCTTTGAGGACGATGTAAAGCAACTCGGCTGCTTCCCCGGTCTGATCGTCGGGGTAACTCAGCAGGCGACTGAATGCTCGATAGGTCTTGCCGTCCATCACAGTCCTCTCGTCTGGCCGCCGACAAAACCGAAGCCGGTTTCCGCGCGGTGTTCGTGGGGTTCTTTCATCATTTCGATGGCCTGTTCGCGGTGCATCGGCGGGATGACGAATCGGTCCTCGTAGGTACACAGGGCCGTTAGCTTGTAGATCGCTTCCGCCTCGTCGCGGGAGCAATCGGCTTCGCGGAGCATGCGATCCGCTGTCTCACGATCGATGTCACCCACGGTTTCAGCCCGTCGATGCCACCGTACGGCCTTTTGTTTGGCGAGCGCGTAGCGGACAACGCCTTCGTGACCGGCTCCGAAGAGGTTGGCCAAAAACTTCATGGGAACGCGCGAGTCGTCGATGTCGTGAAACAGGTTTTCGCTGTTGTGATGGATCGTGTCCTCGGGTTTGCTCGCCTGCACCGGCGACATCGGCGGCACGTAGAACAACATCGGCAGCGTGCGATATTCCACGTGCGGCGGCAGGGCGATCTTCCACTCCATGACGAAGCGATAGACCGGCGAGTTCTGAGCCGCTTCGATCACGCCGTCCGAGAGTCCGTTCTTCTTAGCTTCGGCGATAACGGCGGGATCGTGAGGGTCGAGAATGAGTGACCTTTGGCCTTCAACCAATTCGTCGTCAGGCAGCTTGGCGACTTCTTCGAGTCGATCGGCGTCGTAGAGCAGCACGCCTAAGTAACGGATGCGACCGACACACGAATGGAAGCATGCGGGTGCTTGCCCGGTTTCGAGTCGCGGGAAACACAGAATGCACTTCTCGCTCTTACCGGTGAACCAATTGAAATAGGTTTTCTTGTAAGGACACGCCGCCACACAGGCGCGCCACGCTCGGCAGCGTTTCTGGTCGATAAGAACGATGCCGTCTTCACCTCGCTTGTAGAGAGCGCCCGACGGACAGGACGCCACGCAACAGGGATTGAGGCAGTGATTGCAGATGCGAGGCAGGTAGAAGAAGACCAGGCGTTCGACGGAACTGAGTTGCAAGCGTTGTTGCTCAGTCAGCCCCTCCAAGTTGGGGTCGTTCTCGGCATAGATCGACGAACCACCGAGGTCATCGTCCCAGTTGGGTCCGGCTTGAACATCGATCTTCTCGCCAGTGACCATGGAAATAGGTTCGGCTGTTGGTTGATCCGATCCTTCCGGCGCGTTGAACAGGTTCTGGTAATCGTAAGTCCAAGGTTCGTAGTAATCGTCCATGCTGGGCATGTGCGGGTGATGAAAGATATTGGGAACGATCTTCCGCTTACTTGTCGATCGAACGGAGAGATCGCCGCTGTCCTCTTTCTTCCAGCCGCCCTGGTATTTCTCTTGATCCTCCCACTTGGTGGGGAAACCGGTGCCGGGCTTGGTTTCGACGTTGTTCCACCACATGTATTCCGCGCCCTTGCGGTCGGTCCACACGTTCTTGCAAGCAACGCTGCAAGTATGGCAACCGATGCATTTATCGAGATGGAAGACCATCGAGATTTGCGAGCGAATATCCATTGCAGTTCCGATTGACGTTTGACGTTATGATGTGCATCTGTAGCCACCGTCGCCAGACGGTGGGGTTTTGCAGCACTGTCCACCGTCTGGCGACGCTGGCTACATGACGCGCTACTAATACACAGGTTCTCCCGGCAACTTCCGGACCAAGAGGTGTGTATCTCGGTTACACCCCACCGGGCCCCAGTAGTTGAAGTGGTAAGAGAACTGGCCATAGCCTCCGATCATCAGATTCGGCTTGAGTCGAGTCCTGGTGACGCTGTTGTGGCCGCCTGCTCGGCGGTTCTTTCTTAACGGTGACTTGGGGATGCCGTGTGTTCGTTCCGGAGCGTGGTATTGCATGCAAATGCCGGGCGGGATGCGGGCACTGACGATGGCTCGCGTGACGATCACACCGTGGTCGTTGAAGATTTCGACCCAGTCGTTGTCCTGGATGTCGAGTGACTCGGCGTCTTGCACGTTCATCCACAACGGATAAATGCCTCGCGAAAGCGTGGTCATCCGCTGGTTGTCGCCGTACGTCGAATGGATATGCCACTTCCCGTGCGGCGTCAGGAAGTTGAGCATGATCGCCTTGCCCGGTTCTTCTCCCATCTCGGAAAACTGCAAGTCCGAGTACTGCGTCGGCAGCGGCTTGGGTTTGTAAGTCGGAAGATGCTCGCCGAAGTCGATATAGACGGGATGGTCCAGATAAAAGCTCTGTCGACCGGTTAGCGTCCGCCAGGGAACGTTTTCTTCCACGTTGTAAGTAAACGGCGAGTACGTTCGACCGTTTTCGATCAAGCCCGACCACATGGGACTATTCACAAACCGGCGAGGTTGACTTTGGATGTCTTTGTAGTTTGTCCGAAAGCCTCGGTTTTTCTCGGCCAGATGAACCAACTTGAGACCGGTCTTCTCTTCCATGCCTTGATACGAGCGATACGCCATTTCGCCGTTGGTCGCGGTGGCGAAGTGCAGGATCACATCGCATGCATCGATGTCCCGTTCGATCGACGGATACGTGTTGCCGTCCCAGGTGACAGTGCGGTGCGTGCGGATGTATTCGTCGTATTCGTCGGCGATTTGGTAGCTGGTTCCGTGCGCACCAATGCCGTTCTTCTTGACCAACGGGCCGTACGAGATGAACTGGTTGTAAGTGTTCTTGAGGTCTCGGCTGACGACTTTGAAGGCCGGCATGGTCTTGCCGGGGATCGCGTCGACTTCGCCTTTGATCCACTGCTTCATGTCGGGCTGCGCGACTTCCGCCGGCGAGTCGTGCGCAAGCGGGGTTGCAATCACATCTTCGACCGGATCCGGGAAGTGCCGAGCCGACATTTCGGAGAACGTCTTGGCCACTTCCTTGAAGATGGCCCAGTCACTTTTGGACTCCCAGCACGGCGGCACGGCTTCCGACAGCGGATGAATGAAGCTGTGCATGTCCGTCGAATTGAGGTCTGCCTTTTCGTACCACGTGGCCGCAGGTAGGACGATGTCCGAATACAACGCCGACGTGTCCATGCGGAAGTTGAGATCGACGACGAGGTCCATCTTTCCCTGCGGAGCATGTTCGTGCCACGCGACTTCCTTGACGGAATCTTTCGCCAAGTCCTGTCCAACGGCGTTGTCGTGCGTGCCCAAGTAATGCCGCAAGAAGTACTCGTGCCCTTTCGCGCTGGCCATCAGCGCGTTGCCTCGCCAGATGAACCACACGCGAGGCCAATTCTCTTCGGCATCGGGGTCTTCGACCGAGAACTGCATCTCCTTATTCTTCAACCGCTGGGCGATCCACGCCGAGATTTCATCCGGCGTGGTGGCTCCGGCGGCGCGAGCCTGCTTCACGACTTCGATCGGGTTTTCGGGAAACTGCGGATAGAACGGCAGCCAACCTTGTCGCACGGCTCGGACTTGCATGTCCATCGTGTGGCCCTTGGCCGTGCTGTCCTTCGACGCGTTTTGCGGGACGGTGTGGTAGTCGGTGAATTCCTTTTCGTAACGCCATTGATCGGTGTGGACGTAATGCCAACTCGGCGTGTTCTGTAGTCGTGACGGCGGATACCAGTCCTTCGCCAACGCGATCGACGACCACGACTCCATCGGAGCCAGCTTCTCCTGGCCGACATAATGAGCCAACCCGCCACCGTTGACGCCCACGCAACCGCAGAACATCAGGGCGTGGATACCGGCTCGGTACATCAAGTTGGCGTGATACCAGTGATTGATGCCGGCACCGATGAGGATCGTGCATTTGCCCTTAGTGTGTTCGGCGGTCGTGGCCCATTCTCGAGCGAAGCGGATCAGCACGTCGCGACCAATGCCCGTGTACTTCTCGCTCCACGCGGGGGTGTACGGCGCACTTTCGTCGTCGTAGTCGGCGGGATAGTCACCGGCGAGACCTCGGTTGACGCCGTACTGTGCCATCAACAAGTCGTAGATCGTGGTGACCTGGACTTCATCGCCGTCCGCCGTTGTCAGCGAGCGAACCGGGACGCCGCGAGTCGTCGCGCTGCCGGCCCCGAAGTCATCCAACTCCACGGCGACGACCGCGTCGTGCTGTTCGAGAAACGAGAGTCGCGGCTTGATGTCGCTGCCGTCCATGCCGTCTTTGGGGAGCAGATTCCACTTGCCTTTTTCCTTGGCCCAGCGGAAACCGGAACTGCCCATCGGCATTTTGGGCGCGTCGGCGATGTCGTCCCACATGAGGAACTTCCATTCGCCATGTTCCTCGTTCGCATACTTTTCCAAGCGACCGGCTCGCAGCAATTGTCCCGGCCGCACGACGCCGTTCTCGCCTGCCTTGACTTCGACCAGATACGGCGAGTCCGTGTAACGACGGCCGTAGTCCATGAAGTAGTCGACCTGCTGTTGATGATGAAATTCGGTCAACAACACGTGATTGACCGCCATCCACCAAGCACCGTCTTGACCGGCATTCACGGCCACCCATTCGTCGGCGTACTTGGCCACCATGTTGAAGTCGGGCGAGAACACCCACAGCTTGGTGCCGTTGTGCCGGCCTTCCGCGAGGAAGTGGCAGTCGGGCGTGCGAGTCATGCCGATGTTGGCTCCCATCGAAACCAGCATCTTGGCGTGATACCAATCGGCACTTTCCTGCACGTCGGTCTGTTCGCCCCAAGTCTCGGGCGACGCGGGCGGCAGGTCGCAGTACCAGTCATAGAAGGACAGCGAGATGCCGCCGATTAACTGCATGAGCCTCGCACCGGCTGCGTAGCTGACCATCGACATGGCCGGTATCGGCGAAAACCCGGCGATGCGATCCGGCCCATGCTCTTGAATCGTATGCACCATCGAAGCCGAGATGATTTCGAGCGCGGTGTCCCAATCGGTACGACGCAGCCCGCCCTTGCCGCGAGCCCGCTGCCAACGCTTTCGGGATTCCGGATTCTCAACGAGGCTCTTCCAAGCATCGACGGGATCGGTGTGTTCGGCGTTAGCTGCGCGCCACAGATCGAGCAGTGCCCCGCGGATGTAGGGATACTTCACTCGGAGCGGGCTGTAGAGATACCAGCTATACGAAATGCCGCGCTGACAACCGCGAGGTTCGTACGGCGGAATGCCGGACTCCAGCAACGGGTAATCGAGCCCCTGCATCTCCCACGTGACGATGCCGTCCTTGACGTGGATGTTCCAAGTGCAACCGCCGGTGCAGTTCACGCCGTGCGTGCTGCGGACAACTTTGTCGTGCTGCCAGCGGTTGCGATAGAACTCTTCCCACTCCCGGCCCTTGGGCGAGACTTCGTCCCTGATCCAGGCGATGGCGTCCAAAATGCTCATTGCTGCTTTCCTCGCGAGCCGGCTTCCACCAGCGGTTTTCGTACGGCGTGCAGACGTCGTTTCCAAAGTGTGTCTGCCAGAAAGATCAGTGCGGTTGCCAGACCCAACCCCGACAGCAAGAAGGCAATGCGACTCACGGATGCGTTGGCGGCGGGTTCCTTGGCGGTCGATGCGAAATAGGCCACGAGCGCATGAATTTCGTCCGCTTCGAGCGGGTGGTTCTTGAAGATGGGCTGCATGTTTTCGGTGGCCGGAGCCATCAGCCAAGCACTGATCGCCTTGCGAGTGTGCAGCCGCGAATAGACTTGGGTCAGGTCCGGTCCCAGGTGCCCACCACCCAGCGCGGACAGGTCGTGCATGTCGTGGCAGTTGATGCACGCCGTGCCGCCGTTCGCGAGCTTTTGCCGACCGACGAAGATGTTGCGTCCTTCGTCAACATCCTTCGCCGTGAAGGGCTCGTTCGAGATACGCACACCTTGAAACTGCGACTTCTCCTTGGCCGACTCTTCTTCGATCAGCTTGATGAGTTGCTCGGCGCGGTAGCGAGTCATGTTCGGCGGCGTGGGCATGATCGCCCGCCCCGGCGTGTCATCGACACGCTTCGCCGCATAGCCGTCACCGCTTTCAACAACGGCTCGCGGGTTCTGCATGAAGCGAATCAGCCATTCAGGATCGCTCTGACGTGTGCTCAGATCCTTCAAGTCGGGACCGGCCAATCGCCCGCCACCAATCGTATGGCAGTTCATGCAGTTCTGACGGAAGTAGTCCGGAGTATCGACGTTCTGAGCGGACGCCTGACTGAGCGTGAACAGAGTGATGACCGCGAAACTCATGACGCCAGTCGGCGTGAACCTCGAAGCAATGCATCGTAGATCAGTGATGGTTTCGATCACGAATTCGTTGAAGTCACCGAGGCTGCTGAGCGAGAGTTTCGAAAGCACCGACGACCATCCTTTCCGTACGCATCCAATCGACACGTTGCTCGATTGCGGTGTCAACTTCACCGGTCCGATAACACCCGGCTCAAGTGAAGGTTGCCTTGATTGGATGATCGCGTTCGCAATTGCCGTGCCACATTGTCGAGTCAGCAGGGAAGAAGCTTCTGCTTGTTGACGATTGCACGTATCTCACAGATGCATCGGAACCGCGTCCCTTTGTTTAGCCTGCAGCGGCTCTTTTCCTCGATGTGGAACGCACTGCAAGCCGGCGTCCGAGCGAAGTGTGTGGTGCGCGATTGAGCGCGCTTAGCGCGGGATCGCGCGCATCCCGATCACGCAGTGTCTGGAAATCGCGTGAATCGGATTCAATTCGTGTTTTGGGTCGTGCTGGCGATCACTTTGAATTGGAACTGGGATGATTCATGGTCGTACGGTGCGGTCGAAGCAAACCGTCATGATGGTGTGTCTTCGGTCTCGATGAATGGTGGTGTCGAATTGCATCGCGAATTCGAGGTCCGTTGGTTTGCTGACGACGCACCGACAGTTTACGACCTTGACACCCCCTACCTTGCATCATCCACGCTAAGGCCGTTGAATCGTGTTCAGGAAATCTCGTCGGTTGATCCTTGCGATCGCGGTGACTTTGGCACTCGCACCGTTGGTCTATTTTCTGAACGGTGTGCGGGTTCGGTCCGGGGCGGACGGTGCGATTCAAGAAGCTCGGCGGTTGTTGCTGCGAAACGAACCCAAGACCGCGCGCGGGGCATTGAGTTCCCTGCTGCGATACGAGCCGGATCATCCCGAAGCGCTGCTGATCTCAGGGCAGTGCTTCCGACGCGAAGGCGATCTCACGGCCGCCGCCGCCATGTTTGATCGCGTTGACTCGACGGCGACTCAACACGTGGTCGCCAGTTGGGCTCATGCCGAAGTCCTGTTGCTGGCGGGGCGATTGGACGATGCAGAAGTCACATTAAGACGTCATTTGAAGCGATACCCCCAAAGCCAACAGGCTCACGACGAACTTCGCTGGTTGCTGTTCAATCAGTTCCGCACGCGTGAACTTGAACGGTTCTTGGAAGCCGGCCTGGTCGAGGAACCGGGGTCTCAAATGCTGTTGTTTCATCTGCTCATGACCGAGATGCGGCAGCCGGTGCCGCGCGAAGGCATTTCGTATCTGCTCAAGATTGATGAGAGCCAACCCGGACAGCGAACGGTCGATCGCGCGATCGGTTTTTGCCAATGGCAGCTCGGTGAACTAGAAGACGCCCGAGAGCGGATCGACAAGGCATGGGCTGCGGATCGGTCCGATTGGGAAACGCGTTTGCTCGCGGCCGAGTTTCTGATCGAACAAGACCAGTTGGACATGGCCGAGACGTGCCTTGAGCGGCACTCGGCGGATGACGTTGTCGATGATCGTCGGTCGTGGCTGCTCGGTCGGATCGCCGAGCGTCGGCGTCGGATGGCTGACGCATTGGAACACGTGGCGGAAGCTGTCGGGACTCGACCGTTCGAATTGAAGTACGCGCATCGTTATGCGCAACTCTTGCGACAGACGGGGCGTGTCGAGGAATCCGACGTTTGGACTCGGAAGGCGGCCGCGATCGAATCCGCGAATAAGCGTCTGACGGAAATCGTGCTGAGCGGTGCGATTGATGCTCCGACACTGGAGTTGAGTCGAGAAATCGCGAAACTAAACGAGCAACGTTTCCGTACAGAGCAGGCACGTGGCTGGCATCTCGTTGCTGAACGACTGCAATTTGAAGCCAGCAAATGAATCCAGTTTGAGTTCGAGGGGTCCGGGGTCAGGCTTACGTATTTCAGCTTTGGCGGGATGACGTTCTTGATGAATCCAGAGTCCTATGCTCGCCAAATCTGAAATCCGTAAGCCTGACGCCCAAGTCCTCGACTCGCGCGTTTTCGAAGATACGTCGAATCAAACATATCGCCCGAGAATCAATAGGCGGCGGCGTAGCGATTCGCATTTTCCGGAAGAATGGAACTCTCTTCAAAAAACGCGGGAATGAGGACTTGGGGGTCAGGCTTACGACTTTCAGATTTGGCGGGATGACGTTCTGATGAATCCAAAGTCCTATGCTCGCTAAATCCGAAAGACGTAAGCCTGGCGCCCAACTTCTCGACTCGCGCGTTTTCGAAGATACGTCGAATCAAACATATCGCCCGAGAATCAATAGGCGGCGTAGCGATTCGCGTTTTCCGGAAGAATGGAACTCTTTTCAAAAAACGCGGGAA
>JAQBZS010000223.1 GCA_027622115.1 Planctomycetota bacterium
TGCCCGCGGTGCCGTCGTCTCGACTTGCCAGCGTTTGATACCGTCAAACGTCCGCGGTCGCGCAACGAGACCCGGCAGCACGTCTTCGTCTGGACCGGGAAGCCACGTCGGTTGCTTACTCGTGCTTTTGGGCTGCTTCGATTTACTTTCCGCCTCCGGGGACTTTCCGGATTCAGCGATCACAATCGACGGATCCGTTTCGACATCACCCGAGTCTCGATTGAACCACCATATTGTCAGCGCGATGCAGACACCGAGCCCAAGCACACCACCGCCGATCGCCAAAGGCTTCGTGTTCGCTCGGCTCTGTGACTTCGACTTCTCGGCCTTCTGTTTCCGCGACTTAGACTCGCCAGTCTTCGGCTCGGTCGAGTCCAGTGTGGTCAGCAACTCAGTGATCGCAGCCGCGAACTCTTTCATCGTCGAATACCGGTCGGCGACCTGCTTTTGCATGGCTTTGGCGCACAGGGCGTCAACTCGCGAATCGATATCCTTGCCCAACTCCGTCAGCGGCGTGGGGGCTTTGAGCGCGATCTGCGACAGAATCATCAGTGTGTCGCCGGTGAATGGGACCGAACCGGATAAGAGTTCGTACAAGATCACGCCCAGGCTATAGATGTCGCAGCTCGGTCCCATCGCCTCTACGTTGCCCGCCACTTGTTCCGGCGGCATGTAGGCCGGTGTCCCCATGATCGTGCCTTCCTGCGTCAAAGCCGGGTCGCTGCTCCCGCGTCGGCGAGCCAGGCCGAAATCCATGATGACCGGTTCGCCTTGCTCGTTGATCATGATGTTGTCTGGCTTCAAGTCGCGGTGGATGACTCCTTTTTGATGGGCCAGATCCAGGGCCAAGGCCAACGTGCGAACAATCTCCAGCGACTCGCGCACCGACTTTGTGGGCTCGGCAGAAATGAAATCGGAGAGCGGTTTGCCCTCGATATAGGCCATCGCCATGTAGTGGATGCCGTGAACTTCATCGACTTCGAAGACAGGGCAAATGTTGGCGTGCTGCAACGCGGCCACCGCCCGAGCTTCGCGAACGAACCGCGACATGATCGATTCGTCGTTCCGCGAGATGAGCGGAACCTTGATCGCGACCTTCCGCTCCAACTGCCGATCTTCGGCCAAGTACACCGCCCCCATGCCGCCTTCACCCAGCATGCGGATAATGCGGTAACGGCCAAACTGTTCCGGCAAGCGACCGACAAAGACTCCCAACGGTGCGGGGCCGCTTGCCGATGGGGGAATCGTCGCGTTGCTCAGCGAGCTATCCGCAATCGCCGCGGCGGGAGCGGCCGGTGGCACGGTCCGGTTGGGGTCGAGCACCGAATCCGCGTTTGAACTGAGGATCGGATCCGTTCGCTGGTGCTGCGAAGAGCCGTCCGACGCAGGCCGTAGGGCCGCCCTTGAATCCATGGATGCGATCGCCGGAAAGCTCGCCGAATCGCCCGGCGACGATGGGAGGCCTGGTTGACATGCTTCCAAATCGCTGACAACGTCGGCCATCGACTGGTATCGATCGTCAACACTCTTGGCGACCATTTTCTGAAACACGTCGTTTAGCTCGGCCGGAAACTGTCCGATCATGTCGCACAGGTTGGGGATCGGATGCTCGCGGTGCGAAATCAACTTTTGCGTCAGAGTTTCGCCGCCGTACGCTGGACTGGCCGTCAACAGAAAGTGCAGCGTGCAGCCCAAGCTGTAGATGTCCGCGCGTTCGTCGGCCGTTCGCGTGTCCAAGGCCTGTTCTGGAGACATGTAGTCCACCGTGCCCATGACTTGGCCGGTCATCGTGAAACCAACACCTTGCGCGTTGACCGCATTCGGATCTTCCAATCGAGCCAGCCCCATATCCAAAACTTTGATGCAACCGGTCTTGTCCAGCATCAAATTGGACGGCTTGATGTCTCGATGGACGACGCCTTCCTGGTGTGCGTAACACAGGCCGCGCGCGGCTGCGAGGATGTACCCCACACTGCGCGACACGGACAGCGGCCCACCGCTTCGAACCAACTGCCCGAGATCCATCCCGTCGACATATTCCATCACCAAGAAGTGGATGCCATCCGCTTCACTGGCATCGTGAGCTTCGATGATGTTCGGATGTTTTAAGCGTCCCACCGCTTCCATTTCGCGATGAAACCGAGCCACGGCTTCGGGACGATCCACGTAAGCTGGCGACAGCGTCTTGATGGCCGCGACGCGTTTGAGTTTGGTGTGCATCGCCCGATAGACGGAACCCATCCCGCCCTGGCCAAGTTTCTCCAGCAACCGATATTGCCCCAACTGCTCGACCATCGATTCGTCATCGCCACTGCGTTTGGAATTGAGCGGATTTTGCGTGCCCGCTCCAAAGTCGGACTCGATCATGGTCTGGGGATCGAAATCGCCGTTCGCTGAAGCCATTCGGAGTTCCTTCGACATTGATGCCAAATGCGCCACCAATTGCTCGACGTCGTGCCCCAGGCTGGGAAGTTCGCGGTGCTTCCGCAGATTTCTCACTACGGAATCGTGCCGGTGCCATTGGGTCTCGACGTGGTCTCGGCAATTCGAGCAGGTGTCAAGGTGGCCGATCAATTCCTCGGCCGCTTGTTCATCGACGTCGGCCCGCACCAAACGAGACAGCGTCGCGGCATCCGGGCAGCCAGCAACGTTTTCCAAGGTCTGTTGTAGATCGCGAAGATTCAAACCGGCTCTCCTAAACGCGGAAAGACCTGAAGACAAAAGATGCCGTAGCTGAAAGGTTCTGGCCGAAAGTCGATGTCAGAAGTTGGATGGGCAATCTTGGACAGACACACGGACTCTCTCATGAAATGAAACGGATCTGCGTCCCACGAATCCCGCTTCAATCGACCTGCTTGTTGATGTAGAGCATTTATAGCGCTCCCGCTCGAAGGAGCTTGGGTATTTTTAATTTTCGATCACGAATTTACATCGTCGACCAGTTCGTTCAGTTCTTCTCGAAGGCGGCGGCGAACGCGATAGCACGACTGTCGCACGGCGTGCGTCGTGATGCCGAGACGTTCCGCGATCACATCGGTGTCGAGACCATCCATGACGGACATCCAAAAGGCGGACCACGTCGCTTCGCGAAATTCACTGCGAATCTCTTCCAAGACCAATCGGAGCACCAGCACGTTTTCCGCCTCGTCAGACTCATCCGGTATGCGTGAGATACTGTGCTCGATGTCTGCCAGTGAATGGTTTCCGCCGATGCCAAGCGGTTGTCGTCCGTCTCGTCTCAAGCGGTCGCGAACCTTATTCAGCGTGATGACCTTGAGCCATTTCCGGAAACTGCCTTTGGCGGTTCCGGGTTTGAAGCCGTGAATTGCCCCAGCAACCGAAACGAACACGTCCTGCGCCACATCCTGAATGTCAGCCGCCTGCAACTCGAACACGTTCTTACACCAGCGATGAACGAGCGCCGAGTAAACACGCACCATCCGCCGCCACGCTTCGTCCTCTTGGGCACGAACGCAACTCAGTAAGCTCAAAGAAGTCGTCCCAGGATTTGCAGAAGCCAATGCACGCCACCTTTCACTTGGGTGGTGTCCATCTTGTCGCACACATCACCATCGAAAAACGATTCACATGTGCAGATTTCGAGTGACTTGAAAGAAAAGTGATCTTCTCAAGATACACCAACGTTCCTTGTTTAGGCGGTTTCCAGCCAACTGGAGATCGATCCTGACGCTGACGCCGAGACCGCGCTTTCCCGGGGGGTGACGAATTCGCCATCGAACTGGCGCGGCACGTCTATCGCGGAGTGCTTGAGGATCGTCAGACGCTGCACCAGGCGTTGCGGTACGAACACTCAACCGCAGCGCAGTTCCGGCGACGAAGAATCGGAGAAACAGTCCGGCGAATCGTTCGACTGGCCATGCTGGCGTGGACCGCACGGAGACGGCACTTCTCGCGAGACGAATCTCATTCGAAGTTTTCCAGATAACGGTCCCAAGATCCTGTGGCGAGTGACATCGGCTGAGTCCTGTTGACCGGCCGGTTTTTAATCCGCGGTCGATGCCTGCGTTTCGACCGTCCGTGTTTCGGAATCGGACTGCGAGCACGCAATGCCGAACGACAACAGACTGATGATTGAAAGCGATGTCAGAATTCGCTGGAGATTCATGTTGGGTCTCGTTTCCGGGGCGAGTAAGGCCAATTCCCACCGGCCACGCGAATCGGATGAAAGATCGGCCGGTAGGAATCGGCCCTACGCTGCGCGGTTTTGTATAATCAAGCGATCTTGAGTTGTCCGATCAGGAGTCCGCGATGCCATCACCATTTCCGGGTATGAATCCTTGGCTTGAGCAAGCGGTTGTCTGGCACGACTTCCACCAGCGTTTTCTCACGACGATCAGTGAAGTTATCGCTGACCAAGTCGCTCCTGACTATTACGTCGCCTTGGAAGAGCATGTCTACATTCAGGAGCCCCCTCAACTTGTTCCACGCTATCTCGGTCGACCGGACCTCGCAGTCGTGGGCGGCGGCAAAGGGGAAACGGAAGCGGCAACCGCCATGGTGGGAGCACCGGTTTACACCGTGATTCCCGAAGCCATGGATGTCGTTCGCGAGTCCTACATCGAGATTCGTCACGCTGACGAGGAAGAGTTAGTGACGGTGCTCGAATTGCTGAGCCCATCCAACAAGCAGTCGGGCCTGGATCGTGATGCGTACCTTGCCAAACGCCGCACGTTTCTCATGAGTGGTCGCATCAACTTCATCGAGATCGACCTGCTTCGTGGCGGGCCTCGCATGCCCATCGAAGAGTTGACATCGTGCGAATACTACGCGTTGGTCAAGCGTGCGACCGAACGGACGCGAGCCGGCGTCTGGCCGATTCGGCTGCGTGACAAATTGCCGGTGATTCCGGTTCCGCTCCGGCACCCCGATCCCGATGCCTCGCTCAACCTTCAGGACACGTTGCACACGGTCCATGACCGAGCTGGCTATCGATACCGCATCTATCGCGGCACACCTCGACCGAAGCTCGTGGCCGACGACGCCACATGGTGTGAATCAATTGTGCAGAGGTACGTCAACGACGAGCCATCAACGTTGTGATCTTCTACTTCTCCAGCCGAATAGGGCCGGTTCCCACCGGCCACGCAATGCCGATGAAAGATCGGTCGGTAGGAACCGGCCCGACGGCTGCGTTGGTTGTCGCGTTTTGTCGTTCTGCTTAGCCTAGCGGTTGTTGATCCACCGATCCCTCGACGAAGGAGATTCGCCATGCACCGCATGCCCGTGAGACTTGGTCTGGCCGTGTGTGTTGTTGGTTTGGGCTGGCCAAGCGGTGGTCTGCCAACGACGCATGCCGAAGACTGGGCGCAATTCCGAGGACCGAATGCATCCGGGATTGCCGCTGAAAGCAAGACTCCACCGATCGAGTTTTCGTCGGAATCCAACGTCAAGTGGTCCGCCGATCTGGGCAAGGGCGTCGCCTGTCCCATCATCGCCGGTGGCCGATGTTTCGCCACCACCATGACGGCGGAAGGTAAGTTCGCGGTGATCGCCTACGACGCCGCGTCCGGCAAGCAACTGTGGAAGACCGAATACGAAGGCGGGAAACTCCCCGAGATCACGCCGCCGAACGAGCATGCCTCTTCGACGCCCGCCAGCGACGGCAAACGCGTTTTCGTGCATTTCAGCACGATCGGCTTGATCGCACTCGACGCCGAAAACGGGACCGAGTTGTGGACGCATCCGCTGCCGATGCCCTTCTACCTGATGGGTTGGGGACCGGCGAATTCCCCAATCCTTTACCAGGATTCCGTGATCTTCAATTTGGATGACGACCTGAATTCGTACATCCTCGCCCTGGACCAGAAGTCCGGCGCGGTCAAGTGGCAAACGGCTCGACCGGAAATGTTGGGTGGCTACGCGGTGCCACAATTGTGTACCGCGAACGGACGCACGGACGTGGTCGTCGCCGGTAGCGGAAAACTCAAGGGCTACGACCCCGCGACCGGCAAAGAGCTGTGGACGTGCAACTCACTGCTGCGAACCATCATGAACACACCGGTCGTGCAAGGCGATCGGATTTTCATCACGGCGCAGAGCTACGGCGATACCAGCCGCGTGCTCAAATTCGCGTTGCTGCAATGGCGAGACACGAATCAGGACGGCAAGCTGGCCAAGTCGGAACTCGAACCGGCGTTCCACAAGAAGTTCGACCAAGGCGACCACGACAAGGACGGCTTTCTGGTCGACGATGAAATCGACGACGCATTTCAGTCGAAGACGAACCGCGTTGGCGGTGGCAATATCGTGCAGGCCGTGCGGGGCGGCGGATCGGGCGACGTGACGAAATCACACATGCTCTGGAATCTCGACGAAAAAACGCCTTCAAACATTGCGTCGCCGCTGGCTTATGACGGCCGATTGTTGATGGTCAAGAAGGGCGGCATCTCGGCCGCGTTCAGTTTGTCCGACGGCAAGACGGTGTGGACCAAGCAGCGAATTCGCAATTTCGGCAATTATTACGCGTCACCGGTGGCTGCCGGTGATCGGATCTATGTTCCCGGTGAAAACGGCTTCATCGTGGTGCTCAAGGCCGGGCCGAAGATCGAGGTTCTGGCTCGCAACGACGTCGGCGACAGCCTGATTGCCACGCCGGCGATCGCCAACAACCGGCTGTATGTGCGAACGTTGCACAAGCTGTATTGCTTCGGGAAATGACGTCACGATTCTCACGAGTTTGAAGACCGAACCGGACCAGTTCGTCAGGAACACGACACACAACCATGCATGACTGCATCGTGATTGGGGCCGGCCATAATGGGCTGGTCTGTGCGAATTATCTTGCCCGAGCCGGCTGGAAGGTGCTGGTGCTGGAACGACGCGATGTGATTGGCGGGGCGTGCGTGACCGAGAATCTGTGGCCCGGCTACAAGGTGTCCACCGCGTCTTATGTCGTCAGCCTGTTGCTGCCGGAAATCGAACGCGAACTCAATCTGAAGGAATTCGGTTATCGAGTGCTCGCGCGGAATCCGTCGTCGTTTACGCCGCTCGAAGACGGTCGATACTTGATGCTCGGCCCGGATGCCGAGTTGAATCATCGTGAGATCTCCAAGTTCTCCGAACGAGACGCGGCGGCGTATCCGCGATATGAATCGTTGCTGGAAAAAGTGGCGGCGTGCATCGAACCCACGCTGACCCAGACTCCGCCGGACTTGTTGCCGCTGCCGTCGACTTGGCGCAAGCGCGGCATCGGCGACAAATTCCGCAATTTGCGACGCGGGTATTCGGTCTTTCAAGCCCTGAAGTCGCTCGGCGAATCCATTCCTGAAGCGACCGAACTACTCGTCGGCGCGGCGCGGCCGATCTTGGATCGCTGGTTTGAATCCGATGCCCTCAAGGCGACGCTGGCCACGGACGCGGTCATCGGCACGTTCCAGCCGATTTCCGCTCCCGGCACGGCGTACGTGCTGTTGCATCATGTGATGGGTTCGGCAGGCGGAGCGCGCGGCGTGTGGGGTTATGTCGAAGGCGGCATGGGAGCGCTGTCGACGGCGATTGCCAGATCGGCCGAAGCGCAAGGCGTCGAGATTCGGACAGGGGCCGAAGTCCAGCGGATCGATATCGATGCCGGTCGCACCAAGTCCGTGATCCTCAAGGACGGCACCGAATTGCCGACGCGGACGGTTGCGTCTTGTGCCGATGCGCACGTGACATTCGAACGCTTGGTCGAACCACAACATCTTCCAGAAGCGTTTCGCAACGCGGTGGCTCGCATCGACTATTCAAGTGCCAGCATGAAGATCAATCTCGCTGTCAGCGAATTGCCGAATTTCACGTGTCTGCCCGGCAATGCGGAAGTCGGTCCGCAACATCGCGGGACGATTCATTTTGGTCTCACGTTGCGGGAACTCGAACAAGCTTACGACGACGCCAAATACGGCAAGCCGTCTGAAAAGCCAATCGTCGAAATGACCATCCCGACGTCGGTCGATCGCACGATCGCTCCGGAAGGTCATCACATCTTGTCGTTGTTCGTGCAATACGCGCCGTATCGATTGGCGGACGCGAATTGGGACGACATCAAGGAATCCTTCGCGGATCGATGCATCGACACGATCGCGCGTTTTGCCCCAAACGTGCCGAAGTCGATCATCCATCGGCAGGTCATTTCGCCGGTGGATTTGGAACGTATCTATGGCCTGACCGGCGGCAACATCTTTCAGGGAGCCATGCCGCTGCACCAACTATTCAACATGCGTCCCGTTCCGGGCTGGAGTGATTATCGGACTCCCGTCAACGGTCTCTATTTATGCGGCAGCGCGGCTCATCCCGGCGGCGGCGTCATGGGAGCCTGCGGCCGAAACGCGTCTCGTGAAATGATTCGGAATGGTTAAATGGAAACCGACACCGCTTTTCAAATGTCCGCCTCCAACATTCGCTTCGGTTCGGGAACAACCGCGGAAGTGGGGCTGGACCTCAAAGCGATGGGCACGCGTCGCACGCTTGTTGTCATCGACCCCAAACTGCGACACACGTCGATCGGCGAAACCGTGTTGTCGTCGCTGCGAACCCACAACATTGACCATGACGTCTTCGACGGAGTCATCGTCGAGCCGACCGATCAGAGCTTCAAGGACGCCGCGGAATGTGCAGTCGCGGGCGATTTCGATTCGCTGGTCGCCGTCGGTGGAGGCAGTGCGATCGACACCGCGAAGGCCGCGAATCTGTACTCCACGTACCCGGCTGATTTCTTCCATTATGTCAACGCTCCCATCGGAGCGGGCCAACCCGTCCCCGGTCCGTTAAAGCCGCTCATCGCGATTCCCACCACCGCCGGCACCGGCAGCGAAACCACTGGGGTCGCGATCTTCGACTATGTCGAGAAACAGGCGAAAACCGGGATCGCCCATCGATTTCTCAAACCGACGTTGGGCATCGTGGACTCGGACAATACGCGTTCCTTGCCGCCAGCCGTCGCGGCCTCGACGGGTTTGGACGTCTTGAGCCACGCGTTGGAATCATACACGGCCCTGCCGTTCAACCAGCGACCGAAGCCGGAAACTCCGCTGCATCGGCCCGCATACCAAGGGT
>JAQBZS010000224.1 GCA_027622115.1 Planctomycetota bacterium
AAAGGCTCGCGAAGACAGCAGCGGCCAGGTCCGCGTCTGGGCGGCTTGGTCCATCTGGAAGATCACGGGCGAAAGCGACCAAGCGATCAAACTCATGACGTCGCGGCTGTACAACGAATCTCTCTCGGGAAAATGGGAGTCCGCCTATTTGTTGGCGGAGTTCAAAGAACTACCGCCCCTGACGATCAAGGGACTCGTGGCGGCCGCACAATTCACCGGTCGACCAAAATACAACCAGGCGGCCGAGTTCGAATTGCAGCGGATCAAGAACTCCGCCATCGCGACTTTGAAGAAGGTCTCGCCAAGCACCCGCCTGAACGCGACGACGAAACCGACTTCGCCTCGGTAGCCACCGTCGCCAGACGGGAGTCGAGGGGGCCGCTCGAATCAGAGCTACGAGCCCCTGCCAACCTCAATGAAACTCAACAGCTTTAACCGGTCCTTGGCCACCGGGAACTGGGCCTGCTTGATGCGGGAGTTCAATGTGTTGGCCGCTCGGGCTGCCACTTCCAGCTCGGTCAGTTGCAATAGGTATTGCTCGTACGGTTGGTTCGAGTCGGCTGCATCGCGAGCCAGTTGTTCGAACTCCGCCTTCATCGTCGGCAGGCGGAGTTGCTTCAGGTTCGACTTCAGCAACAGGTGCTCGGCGTTGTTCTTCGCCGGTGTGTTCTTCGCCAGCGTGTTGTTCGCCAGTGTGTTGTTCGCCAGTGTGTTGCTTGTTGGCGTCTTGCTTGCTGTCCGGCTTGACGTTTTGCTGTTCGGCGTCTTCGAGTCCGCCGACATCTTGGCCTTCGCGTCCTTCGTTCGAGTCGCCGCTGATTGCGACGCCGCTGGTGCCTGGACTTTCTTGCGATGGGGATTGCCAGACGATTTCTCACATACAGGTTTCAAAGGCGAGCAGACAATGAGCACGCGTCGAACATGTTACTTGCAAGCGGTCAGAGAGGCGCGCAAAAGAACAAGGGATATGCAAGGGCTAGAGTGAAGTTCGAGAAGGATCAAGCCCGACTACTTCATCATCGCGCTAATAAGACAGTTGATAAAGAAGGCTCAGGCGAGGGCGGAGATCGAAGCGAGCTACATCCGAATCAGTGACATAAAACCGGGAAAGACCACCCCCCAATTCCCGCAAACAGGTACTGAAGTGCTTCCTCACATGGAGTATTTCACATCACACTACCGCAGGGTTGCTGCAAATTGTGTAGATGTCGTTGACGACAACGTAGCTGCCCGAAACTATCCACTTGTCCCTGGATTCATTGTCCCGCGAAAGATCTTCGAAGTGCCTGATGCGTGCCTCAATGAGATTATCGGCACATTGACGCATGAACCATTCCATCGACTTGGACAACCTAACTGGTTGTCCGGCTTTGGTGGGCATGACAAAGAGGGGTACATGAAGCTTCCAAGCGGCCGCGGCTCTGTTGAAGCCGCTATAGACGGAATAGTCGAATGGGCGAACAGTTGGGTTAACCCGATAACTAAGAAATCGTTGTGGGACGAGATTGTGCAGGAAGCACGCAAGAATCCGTTCCAACCTCCCCGAACAAATGGACGACGAAGATGAGGGAGCAAACAAATCACCGTGCATTTCTCGGCATCCTGAAGAACGCCGCAATTGTTACTCTGGGTCCGATCTGGGCAGGGTCGGTGGTTGGATTTATCATTGCAGTGTATTGCCATCTTCCCACGGTTCCGTCAATTCTGGCTGGCGGCAGCACTGGCGCAATATGTGCAATCTATGGAACGCCGCTGATAAAGTATCTTTTAATAGGTGTCACGGGTGCCGTGTGTGGACGTTCTGTCGGAATCGGTGCTGATGACACTCGACTTATTGTCATTGTGTTGGGTGTACTGATCGCGGTCATAGCGTCGCTGTTAAGCCGAGGCGTGAAGTATGTATTCTTTTCCATATGGCTACTCGTCGCTGCGGCGGTTGCTTCCGAAAGCGTGCCTGACTTGAATCTCGGAACCGCTCTCTCCGATCCTGGAGTATCATTCGTGGTGCTGGGTGTGTCCACCAGTATTGCAGTGATCTTGTCCCGATTTAGGGACCAACAACAGGTCGCACAAGGTCATGCCGGGCCTGAAGACAACGAATAGATTCTCGGCGTAAAGAGGCCCGGTTTCAGGATTTGAACCAGAAAACGGGCCAGGTCTCTTTGATTTGATGCCAAAGCAATCAAAGAGACCTGGTCCTTTTTCATTCCCAGCGTGACGAATTGGACTGTCGTTGATGCTTCGAATGGCGACGTCGCGTTTCAATCCACCGCGGGTGAAGAAAAGGGACGGGGGTCACTTCGGTCCCGTGAAAAGCCCGACGGCGTAAAAGACCCCCGTCCCCTTTTCCGCTCGCAATGCAGCGGGTTGATGCCTGGATCAGCAGGAGATTCAGCAGAATGGTGCCGTTTTTCGTACAGCTTCCCCAGCGGCGTTTCATGCGACGGATTGACCAGACGGGATCTGCGATATTACCCATCTTCGACAGTTTCAATCTTCAAGTATCGGTTTTACACGGACTTACGGCGTCATTCAGTTCGTCCGGCTTGTCGACTTCGTCGTAGCCTTCGCGTTCGTCCGGGCCTGAGATCAGCACTTCGCTGCTGACCATTCCGAACTCGTCGAGGAACTGTTTGTAGAGCAGTGCCGTCGCCTTGCCCCGACGTGGCGTACTTCCTTTTCAGGTCCGCTCGTTGCTTCTTTGTGAGTTCCCCGGTCCATTCATCGAACCAGCGGTCAAGCTGAGCGGCATCGACTGTCTGTGGAACGTCGCGGCCTTCATAAAGCAGTTCGACGACGGCCTTGTCATCGACGGCTTCGCGGATCGTGTAGCTGTGGATCAGGCCGCCGAACTTGCCGATTGTCGTTTTCTCGCGTTTGACGACGGGCGTGCCGGTGAAACCGATGAAGCAGGCGCGAGGCAGCACGCGACGCATGCGGGTGTGCATTTCTCCGAAGTGGCCGCGGTGGCTTTCGTCGACCAGCACGAACACGTTGTCGTTCTCGACGGGTTTGGCCACCTTGAGCGTCGTGTCAAACTTGTCGATCACCGTTGTGATGACGCGGCTTTGATGACCGGACAGCAGTTCGGCCAGATGCCGACCGGTCGTGGCCTGCACCGGAGTCGAACCGCAGTTTTTGAATGTGCCGAAAATCTGGTCATCCAGATCGACACGGTCGGTAACGAGTACAACCTTGAAGTCGTCGGCTCCTTCGCGAGGCAGGTCGAGTGCCAGCGACTTGGCCAGCATGACCATCGTGAGCGACTTGCCGCTGCCCTGCGTGTGCCAGACGACTCCGCCGCGCCGGCTGCCGTCGCTGTCGCGGTGGCGGATGCGTTCGAGAATCCGGCGGACGCAGAAGTACTGCTGATACCGGGCCACCTTGCGGTCACCGCCGTCCAGCAGGACGTACCGCTCGGCCAGTTCCATCAGGCGTTCGGGTTGGCACAAAGCGAACAGCGTCCGGTCCTGTTCGGTGACTTCCCGATCGCCACCCTTGTCGAGTTGCTCGAAGTAACCGCGATCGTCGGCGAACGGGGCGGAGAACAGCCGGTCCTGTTGCTCGTCCGACAGCGGTCGGTTGACCAGTTCGGCGAGTGCGTCTTCGTCGAGCCCCGCGTCTTTCCAGACGGACCAATACTTGGCTTTCGTGCCGATGGTCGCGTACTTCGTTTCGCCCACGGCGAGCGACAGGACCAGTTGCGCGTAACCGAACAGCCGGGGGATCTCGTTGACTCCCTGATTGCGAATCATCTGCTCGATCGCGAGCTGCACTGGAGTCTGCCCGCCTTCGCCTTTGACGCCGGGAGCCTTGTTTTCGATCACCGCCAGCGGGATGCCGTTGATAAACAGGACGATGTCCGGGCGTCGCGTCTCCTGACTGGCCGTGCGGGACACCGTGAATTCCGCCGTGACGTGAAAGCGGTTGTTCTGCCAGTCACGCCAGTCGATGTAGTGCAGCGGGAAACTCTTGGTGTCGCCGGCGATGGTCTGCGGCAGTGTCGTGCCGAGTGTCAGGCGGTCGTAGAGTTTTTCGTTGGTACGAATCAGCCCGTCGAAGCGTTCGTCCTTCAGCCGCTGGATGGCGGTGGCGATGTTGCCTTCGGAGAACGGTTCAATGTGCCCGCGAAAGTCGATGTGATTCATGGTCCGAAGCTGATCTTCGAGCACGCGGTCCAGCATGACACTGGCCGTCTTGCCTCCCCGCATGTCGAGCGCCTCGTCCGGAGTGACATACTCCCAGCCGAGGTTCATGAGCAACTGCAGCGAGGGAATTTGCGACGAGCGATTTTCAAGCGTGGAAGGCGTCCCGTTCATGACTTCGCTCCCGAATTCTTGAGGAGCGGTTCTGGCACTGCGGAGTTACCGTAAGACCGGGAATGGCTGACAGGTCACTGTCCGTCGTGACGACCGTGCAGTTGCCCAGCGTCTGGGCGATCGCGGCAATCATGATGTCAATTGTTTGCATGGGCCGACCGGCATTCATCAGCTCGGCGTGAACGCGGCCATACTCGAAGGCGCAATCCCGATCGAAAGGCCAGATGCGGAGTGCCGGCAGAGCCGTTTTCAGGGCGCGGAGATTCCGTTCGCGTGAGGAACTGCGTTCGATCCCCGCCACCATTTCGGCCAGCACAGGAATGCACGTGCCGATGCGGTGGCCCTCTGTTGTTCTCTGCCGAGCCTGCTCGAAGACACCATGCCGACGGCCAATGAACGCGGTCAGGATTCCACTGTCGAAAAGATACCGCGTCATTCAAACATCCCCCGCAGTTCCTCGCCCTGTTCGACGAACCGGGACTTCTCCCACTCGCGTCGCGATTGCCGATCCCGCTCCCACGCTGCGAATTCCTCGTCCGACCAGCTCAGCGTCTGCATCCGGTCCAGCGCATCCAGCACACGGGTGGTCTCATCGGGCGACATCGCGTCAGCATCGCCACTGAGCGGTTCATCGGCGGGAGCCTCGATGAGATACACCACCGCGCCCTACGGCAGATTGAGTTCGTCGTCGGGCACGAGCCGTCCCTTCGTCCACGTTGCGCGCATCATGATGCGTTCCTTTTTGTCTCTGGAATCGAGACCCTCAATTGACTCCTGAATTGTACCCGGTGGATGCCGTCGAGTGGTCCGGCAAAGGCCTGTCAGTTGAAGCCCAGCTCCTTCAGATATCCGGCCATCTTCTTACGAGTCTTCGCCAGCTCGACTTCGATGTCGTCGATTTCCTTCTGCACGGCCCGGATGTCGATCTCTTCTTCTTCCTCGAACGTGTCCACATAGCGAGGGATGTTGAGATTGAATTCGTTCTCTTCAATCTCCGCCGGCTTTGCCGGGTAGGCGTACTTGTCGACCGTCTTGAAGGCCGAGTACGTCTTCACGATGCGGCCGAGATCTTCGTCCCGCAGCCGGTTCTGGCGCTTCTCTTGAGCGAACTCGCGGCTGGCGTCGATGAACAGCACATTCTTCTGCTTCCGCGCCGTGCGGCTGCGGTCGAAGATCAGAATCGCTGCCGGAATGCCCGTCCCATAGAACAGGTTCGCCGGCAGACCGATGACGGCATCCAGCAGGTTCTCTTCGATCAGCTTGCGACGGATGACGCCCTCTTTCCCACGTACTTTGGTACAAACAGTTGCGTAACGCGACCCTTGTGCGAGCAACCTCGAATTCCGCCGTGACGTGAAAGCGGTTGTTCTTCCAGTCGCGCCAGTCGATGTAGTGCAGCGGAAAACTTGTGAAGTGTTCTTATCGGCTCCTCGCCTTATCGCACACTCAGCGGCTTGCCGTTGTCTCGCGGGCTGATGTCGAGCAGGAATTGTGCAGCGCCGTGGCTCCATTCGTCCGCCGATGGAAAACTCGACGCGGATGTTCCAAAGCAGCTTTGCAGCATGTGTGTGTTGATGATTCCCGGATTCAATGGCACGGCCGCCAGACCCTCGGGCAATTCCTGAGCCAGCGCCTGAGTCAAGCCTTCGATCGCCCATTTGGTCGCACAATACGGAGCCACTTCGGCGGACGTGGATCGTCCCCACCCCGAACTGAAGTTGACGATAATGCCGCTTCCGCGTTCGATCATCGCCGGGGTGAAGTGCCGAATCACATTGGCCACGCCCTTGATGTTGACGTCGATCACTTGATCAAACTCGGCGGCCGAAATGTCCCACAGATTCGCATTCGAATTCACCGTGGCGGCGTTGTTGAGCAGTAAATCGGGTGCTCCGAACTCCGCGATCACCGATTCGGCCCACTCTCGCACATCCGAATCGTGACTCACGTCGAGGCGATCAAACCGATGCGGAGCGCCGATCGATTTTAAGTCGTCGATCCCCGACTGTGATCGGCCACATCCAATCACGGTATGACCAGCCTCGACAAATCGGTCGACGAGGGCTCGGCCCAAGCCGCGAGTTGATCCGGTCAGCACGATCACGCGAGACATTTCGATTCTCCTCTGGGGTTTCGCCGCGCACGATCCAGTCTCATGCGCGACGACATGATTCATTTGCTATGGATCTCGCAAAGTCCACCGCTGAAATCAATCGACTTGATCCCAATTCCACTCAACCTGCCTAATCGGAACAATCATTATCGGTGCGGGTCCACACGGTTGTAACGACAGGTTTTGATCAATCAAAAACCGACGAGTGGTCGAATTCTATTCCTAGAGAAAATAGAGAACGGACCCGTTCCTGCGGGCATTTGGTCGATTCGCTTGATCGACCGTCTCTGCAGCCTACCCCTCCAGCAAAATGTGTTCGGACTTTGAAAACCGTGCCATTGGGAGATCTCCATGCTCACACGATTTCAGATTGCGATACTGCCGATGTTGATAGCGGCGGGCAATTCATCGCTGATTGCTCAAGATGCGGCGGAATTTAGCGATCTCGTCAGTTGGAGTGACGCAAGCCGGGTTGCAGAGATCGTTCGAGGCAACGACAGCTCTCCCGGAACCCTCTTTCGCTGGAGCAATAGCCCTGCTCTGACCGGTGGCCCCGATCTGAACGAGCCGCTGGTGACGGATCGACCGGACTTCACCGAGGCCTCGTCAACAGTCGGCCAAGGTGTCGCTCAGATCGAATTCGGCTGGACGTACACGTACGACTCGGACGGCACCACGTCCGTCCGCAACCATTCATTCGGCGAACCGCTGCTGCGCTACGGCATCTTGGAGAACTGGTTGGAATTTCGACTGGCCGTGTTTCCGGTCAATCAGCGCACCAACACGGCCGGCGGTTCGGCCTCCACATCGGGCACCGAAGACATCTATCTCGGCTTCAAACTCGGGCTGACACCGCAAGACGGCGTGCTGCCCGAGATGTCCATGATCCCACAAATGACCGTACCGACCGGCAGCAGCAGTTTCTCAAGCAACCGCACGCTTCCCGGCCTGAATCTGATTTATGCGTGGGATTTGAACGAGGATATCTCGACGGCCGGAAGTACCCAATTCAACCAATCGGTGGATGAAGGCACCGGTCGCACCTACACCGAATGGGCTCAGTCCTGGACGATCGCCTACACGCTCACGGATGAACTGGGAGCCTACACGGAGTGGTATGGGCTGTTCCCAACCAGTGCGGACACGGCTCAGACCGAACACTATTTCAACGGCGGATTCACGTATCTGTTGAGTGACGACGTGCAATTCGACATTCGGGCGGGCGTGGGTTTGAACGATGCGGCGGCGGACTACTTCATCGGCACGGGCCTTTCGATTCGCTTTCCGTAGAACCGCCGATCGAAGTCCACGGGGGACTCCGGGCAGGGTGTGGCGGTGAGTGGCACTTCTCGCGATGAAGACGAGAATGCACTTTCGAATTGCCGACGATCACATGCCTGCCCCCGAGGACGTCCGTGTTCTTGCGACTTTTAATCTTGTTCACGGTCGTGCCGCTGGTCGAATTGTGGCTGTTGGTCAAGCTCAGCCTGCACACCGGAATTCTGTCGACGGTCGCACTGGTTCTGATCACGGGAGCTGCCGGAGCCTGGTTGGCTCGACGACAGGGCATCGAAACCTTGCGGCGAATCCGAGCCGAATCGCTGCAGGGCCGCATGCCGACCGATGAAGTCTTGGACGGAATTCTGATCCTGGTCGCCGGAGCCGTGTTGTTGACTCCCGGCATCATCACCGACGCGATCGGTTTTCTGTTGCTGATTCCGCCGGCTCGTAGCGTCGTGAAGCGGTGGCTGGTGAACCATTTCAAGAATCGAGCCACGATCCACGTCCGCACCTTCAGCAGCTCGCGCGAGTTCACGATGGAATCTTCGTTTTCGTCGTCGCCTCGGGACGACAACGTGATTGATGTGGAATTCACGCAACACAGCGAGCAATCACAACCGCCGCTGATTGCTGGTGAACCCATTCGATTCGTCGGCCAACGCGAATTCGACGGACAGCCGTTTCCGCTGGCTCACCAGTGCCCCGGCAGCATGACTCTCGACACGGCATTGCAGTGGGTCCACGAACATCGCATGACATGTGTTGAAGAAGCGGCTCGATACGGCGCGGTTTTGCTGCGTGGTTTCCCATTGCGGACCGGTGAAGATTTCGACGCGTTTGTTGCCGCATTCGAGTTGCCGAATTTTCCGTACGACGAATCGTTGTCGAACGCCGTCCGCACCAACGTCACGCCGCGAGTCTTCACGTCCAACGAGGCACCGGCGGATGTTCGCATTTTGTTGCATCACGAAATGGCGCAAACGCCGATCCATCCGGCCGCACTGTTCTTCTTCTGCGAGCAACCCGCACAGTCCGGCGGCGAAACGCCATTGTGCCGCTCGGACGTGTTGCTTGGCCGTTTGGCCGAAAAGCGACCGTCATTCGTACAAGATTGCCGCGAGAAAGGTCTGAAGTATTCCAACGTGATGCCGCCGTCCACGGACTCGACTTCCGGCATGGGCCGCAGTTGGCAACACACGTTTCGCGTCGAGACTCGTGCCGACGCGGAAGAGCGCATGCACCGCTTGGGTTATTCGTGGGAGTGGCTGGCGGACGGATCACTGCGAGCCACGACGCCGGTCCTTTCGGCCGTACGTCGGCTTGCGGATGGACGGG
>JAQBZS010000225.1 GCA_027622115.1 Planctomycetota bacterium
AGGCCTCGGGCACAGCTCGATGCCCGACCGCTTACGCGTTACGGCTCACAACTCTTGGACCATTGGGCGTAAGCCCCAGGTATCGATTCGACGCCAGCGATTCGTAGCCGCGAAGCGACGGCAGCATCGGTTTCGAGGGCTTATGGTTACATAGGTTTGATGGAATGACACAACACCAGGACTTGCTCATTGTCTTCTCGTACTCCCACAAAAACGCGGCATTCCTTCTGCTGTGCGGTTTCAGGATGCGAGACTCACGTTTATTTCAGGCGTTTTTCGCGCGGCTCAAGGGTGGCGGCCTGCTCGTGGGGGTGGATAATCAGGACCGCCTGCGACGGTTGTTTTCCACACGCAACGATTGAAATCTGACCACGAGTCGGTCGAAAAACTGGTAGCGGGTTGGTGGCCGGTCCGGTCGAAGGCGCTGAAAGCCAACGCCGTGCAATCAGTTGTCCGATCTCGTCACCATCACGCTGAATTCGCCGGAATTGTCCGATAGTTCGCTCCACGAATCGTTGACTCGCAGATACAGCGTTCCGGTGGACGGCGCGGCGAATCGAGCCTCCTGCCCGATGGGAATCACCGTCAACATGGATGACGCGCCCGCCGGGCCGTCTGCATGGACGCAGGCCAAGAGACGCCCCAGTGGCTGGCCTGTGTCATAGCGAAACGAAATCCCTTGCGGTTCGGAGATCCAGGGTTTGGGTTGCGTGGCCAAGGTGACTCGGCCCGTCGCCGCGACGACATACGTGCGCCCCTTTTCCAACATCACCTTGGACGATTGCCAGCCTCGATTCGCCACCACCTTGGTCTCGCGACTCGCAGCGATCCCACTCAGTGGGGTGCCTTTCACGAAAGCAATCGCCGAGCGTTCGACGTCATAGCCGTCTTGCAGGCCCGTGATGAACAGCCGCCATTCCGTGTCCATTTGCGGACGGTCCGATTCGAAGCGTTCGCGAAAGGCACGCGTGAATGCGGCCGCGCTGCTGAATCGACCGAGTTCTTGGAAGCGTGTTTGGTATCGAGGATGCTTGTCGAGAAACTGACAGAGCGCCCAGGCCCACGCGTACGGTTCGTTCTTGAGGAAATCGACGCCGGACAACGAGAACACTTGATCGAGTGGTAGAGCGCGGTTTTCTTCGACGGCCACTTGGATCATCGTGATGCGGCCCAGACCGGGATACGCCTGCTTGTCGTGCGGCATCAGTCGAAATTGAGCTTGGCCCGTCGCGTCGAATTGGTGAGTCCCGAACAGTTCGGCCATGCCTTCGAGATACCACACGGGTTGGCGATTTCCTTCGCGTTCCAGGATGGTCATGAAACAGTGCGTGGCTTCGTGGATGATCAGGTGACGACGATAGTAATCCGACTTTTGATCCATCATCCAAAACTCGTAACCACGATGCCGACCGTTGACGATTTGAGGAAGATCGGGCGGGATCAGTCCGAGCTGCTGGAACTTCGGCTTGTCCCGCATGATGTACCCCGTCAATCGAAACTCCGATCCGTCGCGAGCCAGCGGCAATTCGCCGAAGTACTTGATCCACGCGGGATGGACGTGGTCCACGGCATTCACGATTCGCTCGGCGATCTCGGGCGCGATGTCAGTGAACAACACCAGCCGCTTGGACTCGAATCGCTGCACGCCGAACGACAACAGTCGCGCCGCATCGTGCTGCGGACGATTGTCCGCCGAGCGAAAGACCTGCTGAACTGTTTTTGGGTTCGGAATATCGACCGGCGACTGCTCCGACCGTTTCGGCGGTCCGTTCGCAATTACCGTTTTCTGAGTTGCTGGCGTCGTCGGTGTCGACGACTTGCTTAGAGGCATGGCGTCGGTTTTGACGGTCGCTGAAGTCGCTGAAGACGTCCGTTTTGAGAACGGTCCCATTCCCGGAACACCGGAATTGGACGGCGTGACTCCCGGGATCCGGGACTTCGCATCCTCGATGTTGCCCGCTCTCTCAGAGACGGCTTTCGAGGAGGCGGATCTGTTTGACCGCGATTCCTCGGCGGACGGTTGGCAACCGACACATCCCAGAACGAGCGCCGCAAAGCAGAGCTTCAGCCGCAGTCGGAAGTTTTTTTCATGTCGCTGAAGACGAATTGAGAATGCTCTACCACTTACGAGCGACATGAAAAAGACTCCTGACCCCTTCCGCCCCGGCTACGAAAACGCGCATGCGATACATCCGGCGATCACGATCTTGCCCGACGTCGTTCGCGACTGACGTCAGCCTTCCGCGCGCGACTTCATGAACTTTAACGCATCGGTGGCCAGTTGCGTTTCGGACTCGTACATCTTCCGCCAAATCTTCGTCGCGGCGGCAAGAGCCGGCAGAGCCAATCCAAAGGCTTCGACCACCATCCAACCGTTGTAGTCCGCGGACTTGATCGCCGCGAAGGACGTATCCCAATCGACGCCGCCTTGCCCCGGCGTGGAGCGGTCGTTTTCCGAAATATGCACATGGACCATTTGGTCCTTGCACGCATCGACGGCTCTTTGAATGCACTTCTCTTCGATGTTGGCGTGGAACGTGTCGTACATCATCTTCATGTGGGGGTGAGCGATTTCCCGGCAGAAACGAGCGGTGTCTTCCGCACTGTTGAGGAAGTAACACTCGAAGCGATTCAGATATTCGGCCACCAGAGTCACGTTGGCCGTCGCGGCATATTCGGCAGCCTTTCGCAGCGTGTCTTTCCCGTGATTCCATTCGTCATCCGAGCGGCCGCTGCCCGAAAATTCGCCGAGTGCCGAGTGAATCGGACCACACAAATGCGTGGCACCCACGGCCTGACACATGTCGATCGCCTGCTTCAAGTGGGCCAAACCGGCGGCACGGATGGCGGCGTCCGAGGAAATGGGATTGGCTTCGGCCGTGCAGACGGTCACCGCCGTGCGTTCCAAGCTCAACTCATCCAGTTTCTTGCCAAGTTTCGCAAACTTATCCCCGTCGATGTCGAAGATCGGCAATTCCACGCCATCGTATCCGATCGACTTCAACTCATCCAAATGCGGATGATGCTCCTCGGTCACGTCGGTGGTCCACAACAACATATTCATGCCGTACTTCATTGCATCATCCTCTTAGGTGTTGGCACCCAGCGTGCTGTTGTGGGTGATCTTGTGGCCGGAATTCTCGAACGCCGAGACCGGCGGCAGTTTGCCAAACAACGTGGGCGATCGCAATTGGGGGAGGCTAGCGCGGATTATTCGTGGTCGTAGGGTGCTGTCGAAGCAAACCGTGATGGTGGTGCGTCTTCGGTCTCGGTTAATGGTGTTTTCGACTTGCAGCGCGATTTCGACGTGAATTGGTTTGCTGATGACGCACCAACGGTTTACGACCTCGACTCACCCTACAGTGAATAATCCGGGCTAGCGTCCAAACGGCTCATTGACAGACTGTTGCCGGATCCTCATCACGGCTGTCCCGGCCTGATTCCGTTGAACAATCAGCGGTGAGTCGGTACTTTCCCCGCTCCTCAATCCCGTTTGCGGGTTTTTGTGCAAATGCACAGCACACGTCCTGGTGCATTTCAAGCTGGATGTTGAGTTTTCGGGTGAACAAAGGCGGATTCAAATGGCCGAATACGAAAAGCTAGTCGTACAATCTCGGGAAAAAATCGGGTCAAGTGAGTCTCGTCGCTTGCGGCGCACGGGCGTTATTCCCGCCAATCTCTACGGCAACAAGAAAGAGACCGTCACAATTTCGGTGACGAAAGAAGGCATGGATGCGACGCTCAAATCCCGGAAGCGGGTCTTTGAAGTCGAGTTGGACGGTTCGGTCGACATGGCCATGTTCCGCGAAGTCCAGTGGGATACGTATGGAAACGACATCCTGCACGTGGACCTGCTCCGGGTTGATCCCACGTCGCGGATCGAGTTCGACGTCCCCGTCGATCTGCGCGGGGTTGCTCCAGGGACCTTGGAAGGCGGAATCATCGACCAGCAAATGCACGCCATCACGCTGGATTGCTTGGCGGTCGAAGTTCCCGATGCGATCACAATTCGAATTGGCGGGCTGCACATCGGCGACGTGATTCACGCGCGTGATGTCAAAATTCCGGAAGGGACAAAGTTGGCCAGCCCTGAAGACGCGATCGTGATTCAGATCGTCGAGCCGATGGTCGAGGAAGAGGAAGAAGTCTTGGAGGGTCCGCTTGAGCCTGAAGTGATTGGCCGCGGCGCAGAAGAGGAAGACGAGTGATCCTGGAGTCCCCATGAAGATTGTCGTTGGATTGGGCAATCCGGGATCGCAATACCTGAAGACTCGGCACAATGTCGGCTTTGAAGTTCTGCATGAATTGGCTCGGCGACACGGCGGTTCCTTGACCGCCAAGTTCGATGCGGAAATCGCGGATTTGTTCGTGCAGAATCAAAAGCTGTTGCTCGTCGCTCCCCAAACGTTCATGAATTGCAGTGGTCGTAGCGTGCGGAAGGTCGTCGATTTCTACCAAGCGGACTTGGCCGATCTGGTTGTGGTTTGTGACGACATGAACTTGGATCTCGGGCGTCTTCGATGGAGAGCTTCGGGGTCGGCCGGCGGCCAAAAGGGATTGGCCGATACGATCAAACACCTTGGCACACCGGATTTTCCGAGACTGCGGCTGGGAATTGGTCGGCCGCCCGGTCGGATGCAGCCCACGGACTTTGTGCTTGGCAAGTTCCGCGGCGAGGACGTCGGGCTGGTGGACGACATGATCATGCGAGCCGCGGATAGCGTGGAGATTTGGGCGAGCGACGGCTTGGAAGCGGCGATGAACCGCTTCAATCGTGATGTGTCCCCGAGCGGCTAGAAGCTGTCTGAAAGAGGGGTCTGACCCTTTCCGGCATCAGTTTTTGCCGGCGTTTAGCGAGGCCTCCAAAGGGTCAGCCCCCTGTTTCAGATCGCTTCTAACGGCGATTCCATGCCGAATTTGAACGGACGATGTGGCTGATCGTCGTGCGTTGAAAAATGGCGTGAAACCGATATCCTTCCGCATCTGCTGAGCACATTGGAACTTACGGCTGACGAAGAATAACCAGGAGTTGGAAAATTGGCTGACAATCTTTACGAAGGCATGTTTGTGTTGGACAGCGGGAAATTCACCGCTGATTCCGAGACTGCCACAAACAACCTGATCGGGATGATCGAGAAAACCGGTGGTTCGGTCGTGACTCATCGGGCGTGGCTCGACGGCAAGCTGGCATATCCGATTGAAAAGCATCGCAAGGGTTTGCACTACTTGATGTATGTCAAGATGCCCGCAACCGGCGTTTCGGAAGTCGCCAGATCCTGCAAGTTGAGCGATCTCGTGCTGCGGCACATGTTGATTCGGCATCCGCAAACACTGTTTGATGCAATGGTGAATGCCGTTGATTCGTCGGGTGGATCGGACGAAGCCGAGAAAACACCGGCGGAATTGGCCAAAGAAGCGATTCTCGCGGCCGCCGCCGAAGCACTGGCCGACGTTGATTGAGCAGACGCAGCTTCCGTACTTAGGAGTCGCCGGTCATGGCCAACCTGAATCGCGTCTTTCTGATGGGAAATCTGACTCGAGATCCCGAGTTGCGATACACCCCAGGCGGCACTGCTGTCACGGAAGTGGCCCTGGCCGTGAATCGTCGCTTTCAAGACAAAGCATCGGGAACGTTTCGAGAGGAAACGACATTCGTCGATGTGACGTTTTGGGGGCGGACGGCGGAAGTTGTTTGCGAATACATGCAAAAAGGTCGACCGTTATTCGTCGAAGGTCGTTTACAACTGGATACATGGGAAGATCGTCAGACGGGGCAGAAGCGATCACGGCTCAAAGTGGTCGGTGAAAGAATGGAGTTTATCGGCGGTAGCCCGGAAGGTGGTGGCGGAAGAGGTCGGCCTCCCCAGCAGCAGGCGTCAAACCCCCAGTCGGGCAATTCGCAAGACTTTGGGTCGCAAGATTTTGGTTCGTCCGACTACGGAGACGGTTTTGACGAACCGGCTCGATCACCGCAGCCCGCTCCAAGTCCAAGTCCAAGTCCGAGTCCGAGTCCGAGTCCTTCCTCAAACGCAAGTGCGAGTGCCGATCGATCACCAGCGGAATCGTTTTACGACCCACCGGCATCCGATGGTCCGGAAGACGTCCCGTTTTAGTCGCGAGAAACTGTCGAATCACCAGCTTGGCGGAATCGCCCAGAACTTAGAAGAGGCAGTTCCGTGTTGCGGCGTCGGCACATCGAATTGCCGATATCAGCTAGGAATTGGAAAGAAAGCAATGCCCAGAAAGCGAATCAGCGGAACGGTCACTGGATCGACACGGACAGCCGTGGAAGTCTTGTTGGCGGAAGACGTCACCGAACTCGGGAAACAGGGCGACATCGTCCGCGTAAAGCCGGGATATGCTCGCAATTACTTGTTGCCGCAAGGATTCGCCACCGTTGCGAACGAGCACAACAAACGCATGGTGGAACGCCACAAGCAACGACTCAAAGACGTCGAGGCTTCGCGGCTGCGCAAGTTGCGAGAATTGGCGGACGCGATCAGCAAATACAGCGTGACGCTGGAAGCCAATGCGAACGACGAGGGCCACTTGTACGGCTCAATCGGTCAGAGCGATATTTCCGCAGCGTTGAAGGCGGCCGGTTACGAAGTTTTGCCCGAGCACGTGAAACTCGAAGGCCCGTTGCGGGAATTGGGCATGTACACGATTCAGATTCAGTTGCACGCCAAAGTGCAAAAAGAAGTCAAGGTGTGGGTCGTTCCAGCGGCTGCCGGCTAAGGACACGTGCAAGTACTTCGTCCGTAGCCACGCTCGCCAGAGCGTGGGACTGGCTCTGCATTCAAGGCCCGCGCTCTGGCGAGCGTGGCTACAAAGCGTCCCACGCTCCGAGCGTGGCTACAAGACTCATACGCTCTGGCGAGCGTGGCTACGAACGTCCCACGCTCTGGCGAGCGTGGCTACAAAATGGGGCCATTACCCGTCGAGTTGATAGTCTCTAAGCCGGGACCCGCGTTGTGCCCGGATCGCCGATCATTCACGCAGACTGAGCCATGTTCAGTCTGCGTTTTTTTGTTTGGCCGCGTTCACGGTGGCTTCCACTCGTGGCATCCGTCAAATTTCGTCAACTTGATCGCATCGAGTTTCCGCTTCGAAGAGAGTTCAACCAATCAGATTGGACAACACCCATGAAACAACCGGTCAACCGATTGGCGCTGTGTCTGCTGTTTCACTTCGCCGTCTGCCACGCCGCCGCCGCGCCTTGGGATGCGAAAGATTTGAATCCCGTCACGGTCAAGGGCCAGCCGAAACACGCCCCAATTTCGCTCGTCAAAGCCGGTCAACCGCTGGCATCGATCGTGGTGATGAACAACGCGGCGGGAGCCGGCGAACTACAAAATTTCATCAAGCAGGCGACCGGCGCGGAACTTCCGATCGTCAAAAGCAAAATGACGAAGCCGGCTATCGTGCTTGGTGATTGTCCCGAAGCAGCCGCGTTGGGTCTCCTGAGCGGCAAACTGCCGGTGGAAGGTTTCGTCATGCGATCCACGGCGGACGCCGTATTCATCGTGGGGCATCGACACAGCAGCAATGCGGACGGACAGTTGTGGGGTGCGATCGAGTTTCTAGAACGATTCGTCGGAGTCCGCTGGTACTTTCCGCCGACCGTGGAGAATGGTCCTCAGATCGGCCTGTCGGTCCCCAAATCGAAAAACCTCATCGTTCCGCCGGTCTGGATCGAGGATGCTCCGGTGTTTTCGAAACGAGAACTGTGGCCTAGCGTGTCGAGCCCGTACAACGGGTCGGGCATCAAGATGGGACCGCTGCATCGCTTCTTGCGAGCGGGAACGTCATGGCCCGTCAGCCTGCAAGTCCATCAGCCGAACTGGGGGAAATATGCGGAATTGAAGCAGAATCGTCCGGGCGTGTATCAGATGCGACAAGACGGCAGTCGCCAACACGAAGTCCTGTGTTACGGACATCCCGACACCGTGAAAACGTATCTCGAAGGCATCGAGAATTCGCTGAGAGGCAAAAAACCGGCGTATGCCCCGATCAGCGGCAAGTCGATCACTGTGTCGCCCTATGACGTGGAGCTGTCCTGTTACTGCGAGCACTGTCGCAAGCTGTGGGACGACAAGGCCGGCCAATACGGCGGGGCTTCCAAGGTCATGACGACGTTCGTCGATAAGTTGGCTCGCGAAGTGAAACAACGTTGGCCCCAGGAAGACTTCACGATCGTTTATCTGCCGTACTTGAATTACACGACGGCTCCGGAAGGCGTTCGATTTCCCGGCAATGTGGAAGTGCAATTGTGCGGCATGCCGGGATTGGCGGCCTACAAGGAAGATGCGATTCGGGCCGACGAACAGGCCAACATCGATCGCTGGATCAAGTCCACCGGACGGCGGATCCAGAACTGGCACTATTGCTGCTGGCCGGCTCACAAGACAAAAGCGGCATACCAATATCCGCACGTCGTCAAACAGTTTTACCAGGCAAACCGCGGCAAGACGGTCGGCACGTTCATCAACGGCACGTTCAATCATTGGCCGAGACAACACATCAGCTTGTACTGCTGGCTCAAGGTCTTGTGGAACCCGGACTACGACGTCGATGCGGGCGTGGATGAGTTCGCCACTCGCATGTTCGGACCGGCCGCAAAAACGATGCGCCGCGTGATCGAGTTGCAGATGACGGGTTGGGAGGACAGCAAATGGCCCAGCGGTCGCTTTTCGCCGAAGGGCATCTACGAAGTCAGCTTTCCTCGCCAGAAGGTCCAACAAATCCAAACGCTGTTCGCGCAAGCTCGCACGGAAGCCAAGTCGGACGCATTGGTGACGGCTCGGCTGGACTATTACGAACCGGCGCTGAAGGAATTCTTCGGCGAGTCCGACCAGATGGCCGGGCTGGGCTTCAAGCCATTGATGGCGCAGAAAGTCGGCGAACTCCCGCATCTCGACGGCAAGCTGACCGACACACAATGGCAGCGGGCTCCCGAGAACGATTTCGTGCAGGCCACTGTAACGGCGAAGGGCAAACCGGAGATCTACACGTCGTC
>JAQBZS010000226.1 GCA_027622115.1 Planctomycetota bacterium
ATGGGCGTAGGACGGGACGCGCACAAGACAAACGAGAAAACGAGTAGTGCTCGGCGAGTGATGCGTTGGTCGAGCGATGGAAACGAGATGGAGAGCGGTGAACTTGCTGATTATGGAGCAGACTCCGGCGGAATGGGCGGAATGAAATCTGACACGACCCAATCCAACAATCGCTTCACTGGCGGTGCCACGCTGGAAGATTCCCCAGGCACCCCGCCACCAATCTCGACGGGCGGCGCGGTACCCGGTTTCGATGTTCCGACTCCGAACGAACCGCCGCCAAGTTCGTTTGGTTCCAAATCCGAATCACCGGGTGGCAGCCCCACCACTACGAGTCCCCAACCGGCCACACAACCTGCACCGAGTACGAATGGTTTGGTCGCGGGTCTTGAGCAAACTCGGAAAGACAAAGCACTTCGATTGCAAGTTGAAGTCCAACGCTCGATTGCAGATGCCATGCAGCTTGGCGCTGACAATCAGGACGCAGCAATCGCGAGATTGAAGCCCACTCTGGATTCAGTTCAGGCAGCGGACATCGATCGGGCCGTGCAACGCGATCTTCGCAAACGACTGCAAAACAAGATCATCGAATTGAATTCCGAAGAAAAAATGCGTGAATTGCAATCGATTGAAAGTGCCGAACGGCGAGCAGTGACCTTGGCCGAACGCCGCGTCTTGAATCCCGGCGACCCCGCGAACACCAAGAAGATCGAGCGAGGTCGCCGTCGCCTCGAAGGATCACAGGCCGACCTTGGTGCCGCTCGGCTCTCGATCAGTATCGACGTGGAACAACCCGAAGACCACATCTCGCATTCGTTCCATTACCGAGGCATTCAGACGGCCGATGCGGGCGGGTTGCGGATCGAGTACCAGTCCCGTGAATCCGGAACCGTGTGGCAGATGGTCTGTCTGGCCGCGGTGCTCGGCGTGTTTTGGGTCTTGCGGAATCGTTCGACGGGCTTCAAGGCGATTGTCGCGGTGGTTGGATTCTCCGTTCCGTTGGCGCTCATCGGGCTGTTGCCGGTCGGGCTGCACAGCATGCTGCAAGGCAGTTGGGTCGGAACGCTCGCCGGACTGGTGTTGTGGGGTGTGCGGCGTCTCGCGGTGTGCGTGACCAATTGGCGTGTGAAGTCGGCTCGCAAACTTGCGACCGCGATCCTGTTGATCGGCGTTGCAACCGCGGGTTCGAGCGCATTCGCACAGAACGCTCAGCCCAACGCGGTTCCGTTCAATCCGTCGGGATTTGCTCAGCAACCGAATGCCGCGGCGCAAACGGACAACGGTCCGACACAAGTTCGCGGTCAGCAGCCCGTCGCACAGCAGGCAAGCCCCCAACCCGCCGCAGCCAATGACAGCCAACCGGCAACGCTCATCATCCCGTACGACGCCGGGACCGATCCGCTCGCATCCGAGCACGTCTTTTTATCGCGAGGCCGATTCCTCGAACTTTGGAACAAGGCGCATCCCGCACAGCGGATCAAGGCCGCGTCTCCGATCGATGGAATGGTCACGGCCGCCGTGTTTTCCGCGCAGCTCGTTGACGGCGACGACGGGCCGGCCAAGAAAGTTTCCGTCACCGGTCGACTGGTGCTGCACTCGTTCCGAGACGGACAAGTCTTGCTGCCGCTGCCGATGGGCGTCGTGGCACTCGACGACGCCAAACTTGACGGGAAACCCGCAGCATTGACGACTCGGCCTGACGGACAACCCGCGAATCCCGCCGGTCAACAAGCCGCAATTCGTCCGACGCTGCACGCCATTTTGGAAACGGCCGGCTCGCATGTCCTCGACGTCCGCTTCAGTCTGCCGGCGCAAAGCACCGGGCCAGCGGGTCAATTCTCGATTCCGTTGCATCCGGTGGCCTCGGGTCGATTGAGCTTCCAGTTGCCGCAAAAGGATCTCAACGTTCGCATCAACGGAGCCAGCAGCATTTTTCGTCGACGCGATGTCGGCGAGCAGCAACTTGTGGAAGTCGCCACCGATCGAGGCGGCGATCTGACGGTGGCCTGGCAACCGAAAACGGCACGCGGCGCCGTGGATTCCGTGGTGCTCGCCACCGGCCATTCCTTGGTGCATTTCACCGACGCGGGCGTGAAGTGGCTCAGCGCCTATGACGTGACGACTCGGCAGGGTTCGCTGTCCGATTTGACGTTCTCGCTGCCCGAACCGCTCAAGATGCAGGGCATCGCCGGGCCGGACGTCGGGGGCTGGGAAGTCATTGGGGCCGGTGCCCAGCGAGCCGTTCGAGTTTTCCTGCGTCGCAAGATCACGGACCAAACCAAACTGTTCTTCTCGTTGCATCATCCGCTGTCGATCGGTGATCAAACGTCGAAATTCGAGTTGCCGGAATTCGGCCCCCGCGAAGTCACTCGCGAATCCGGCACGACGGGATTCTTCGCCGACGGCCAATTCGTACTGCGTCCAACGTCGCAAGCCAGCGGGCAAATCAACGTCGGCGTGTTCGCGGCGGCGTCCGCGATTCTGAACGACGCCACGCTGAAAGCCGCCAAGTTCGAACAGCCCGTCGGCCATCCGAAGTTTGCCTACCGTTACGCGACTCGACCGTTCAAAGTGAGCATGGACATCGAACGTCGCAAGGCCGCCACCGAAGTGACGTCGATCCACGGTGCCCGCATCGAAACTCGCAAGGTGCATTGGACCAGCCTGTTTCGCTTCGATCTCAAGGGCACGCCGCGATCTCGGCTGATGATCTATCTGCCCGACGATTACGTGCTGCTCGAAGCCGACGCCCAGTACTTGACCGAGTGGTTCCCGCATGAAGACCCCGCCAACGGTCGAGTCGTCATCTTGGAGTTGGATTCGCCGCGTTTGGGAGTTGTCGAGGCCGCGCTGCATGGCGTGATTTCTCGCGATCCCAACGAGGACCTCGCCGAACTGTGGTTGCCGGAACCGTTGGGCGTGGACCAGGCCGACACTCGTTTGGCCGTGTGGATCGACGATTCGTACTCGGCGGTCGAGAGCGAAGTTGACGGCTGGCAATCGGTCCCACCCGAGCAACTGTCGGCTCGGCATCGCAACATCTATCCGAAGTTGCCGCAATTCGCGCTCAAGACGGATGAACTCGAAATCTCGACCGCCGCCTACAAGTTGACTCGCATCGCCCCGCGCGTGAAGGCGGATGTGCTGACGGTGATCAACTTGACCGAAGTGTCGATCGAGTACTCGTTCAACGCGCGGTGGACGGTGCAAAAGGGACTGGCCGATCGCTTCTCGTTGACGACGCCGGATAACTTCGCCGGCCGCTTGCGATTCGAGGCACCCGGGCTGCGGCAGGTCAAGGAAACCAAATTGGCCGGCGGGCGGGTGCGGTGGGAACTGACCATTCAACAGCCGACTCGCACGGCGTTCTTCGCACAGGCCGCCGCAGTGTTGCCGCCCGTGGACGACACGTTCAAGACGCCGAGCGTTGACGTCGAAAGTCCTCCGGTTAATGCGGCGGACGCGGACTTCGTTTCGCTCGGCAAGGAGTCGCAGCGGCAGTTCGTGGTGTTGGTGAACCAGTCGCGAGACGTGGTCGAAGCCGTCACCCCGAACGCCGTCGAGACCATTCGCGACGCGGACTTGCCGGACGGATTGACGGTGTCCGGCCAACTGCTGACGAAGGCGTCCGAGAAATTTCGGCTGCGAAGCGGTCGCCCGATCCCCGAATGGAGGGTCGTGCGACGCAAGCAGGACTCGGGGGATTCTGCGGTGATTCGTTTGGCGAATTTGAAAACCGTGATCGCGGCGGACGGCTCGTGGCGAACCAAGGCGACATACACGATGACGAATCAGTCGCGGCAATTCCTCGCGATCGAGCTGCCCGATCAGTCGCGGCTGCTGGCGGTGGTCGTGCAAGGCAAGCCGTCGCGGGCTGTGATCTCGAAGTCGGACAAGCGGTCGCGGCATCTGATTCCGCTGCCGGTCACCAGCGTGACGGACCCGACGTTCAACGTGGAATTGGTGTTGGCCGGCATGTCGGCCGGTGGGATTTCCACGGATGAGTTTCATGTGCTCGGTCAACAGTTCAAGTTGCCCGCGCCGAAGATCGCGACGCCCGAGGAATCCGCCGAATGGGGCATGTCCGTGATGCGCAGCACGTGGAACGTGTATGTGCCGGACGATTGGAATGTAACCACGGACAAGGAATCCGGTTGGACGGCGGTCGATCTGAAGTCACCCGTGAGCACCGCCGGTTACGCGGCAAAAATCACGGGGCAGGTCGACAAATTCAAAATCATCGACAATAGCCAAAGCACGCCGAGACAGCGCTTCGAGTGGTACGACAATGCGCGCAAGGTGTTGCGCGAGGGCGGCGAGGCTCAGCAGGAAACTTTCGCCGACGCCGAATTGAACACGAAGCTTCAGGACTTGCAGCAGCGGGTCACCGAATTTGAAGCGGACAACACGCTCGATGCCGCCGGCCGCAACGCCTATTCGAACGACTTGAATTTCAACAACTTCAACCTGGACGTCCGTGGCCAGCGGCTGAATGTCGAGCAACAAAACCGCGACCTCTACACCAGCAACGCGCCGGCTGGAATGCCGAAAGCCGCTGGTGAAGAAAACGATCGTCGATTCCGCTTCCAATTGGATTCGTCCAAGGACGGCGAAAAGGCCGGTGACAAGTCCGGTGACACAAAAGGCGATCGTAGCGAGGGCCAACCATCCAAACCGATGCTCCATGGCAAGAACAATTTCCGAGATGAATTTCGCAATCGCAAATCTGAAGAGCTGCCATCCGAGGAGACTTCGTTTGGCAAGCAGCAGGGTTCGCAAGGCCAGAGTTCGAGTGGGAAACAAGGATCAAGTCCAGCCCCAAGTAGCCAAGCGAAGTCGGGCGGCGGGCGGGAGGCTGGCCGATCGGGGGGAGAAGCCGCGTTCAATCAGCCGGGAGACAACACCGACCAACCGCCGCAACTGATGAATCCATTCGAGGCTCCGAACGACGAAGCACGCGCTCCGTCCGGCGAAGGCGAAGTTGCCGAAGGGCGCGAGAATGAATCCACGACCGCCCAGGCTTGGAAATCCACCGGCGGTTTATCGCTCAACATCGACATCCCGACCGGCGGCCAAGTCTTCACGTTCACTCGCATGAGTGCCGCGCCGGAAATCGTGTTGTCGATTCAACCGCGAGAATCCGCCAACTCGATCTTCGGCGGAGTGTGGGCGGTGGTGTGGGTGGTCGGCGGAATCGCGTGCTTGGTGCTGATCCGCCGAGTCGGACCGACCGGCCTGATGCAAGCAATTCCCTTCGTACTGACGGCCTTCGGCCTGTTCGCGGCATTCGCATTCCCCGAAACCTACGCGGCGATCGGGAGCTACTCATTCACGGTCGGCGCAATTTGGCTCGCCGTGCATTTTCGGAACGTCGGGCAAGCCGCGTCCGCGTGAAGTTCAACCGCGCATGGGGTCAGGCTTACGTTTTTCAGATTTGGCGGCAATTCGACGCGATTCTCGCGCAGCACGCGAGGCCGCCAAATCTGAAAACCGTAAGCCTGACGCCTCGGTCCCCAAAGCACTCCCGTCCGCCTCAAGTCGTCAAGTATTTATCCCGCTATCGAATTCGTCATCGCTGCCGTGGGCAACACGATTGATCTGTGACTTAAGGAAGTATGGCATGGACTTAATCTCTCGGATATGACCGCGTGCATTTCGGACCGGCTATATTCTACGAGATTCCAATTGTCGCAAAAACGTCGAATCCACTGTGCATCGGATGCCGCCCGCGAGTCGCGACATCATGCACGGCCGGCAGCGTTCCCACTTACGACGATGACTAACGTCACCGATTCCGGCCCACTCGCCAGCCGCCCACGGCACTGCCGAGTCACACTGCGCCGAGCGGAATCGCGGGCCCACCGACCGGCAAGACGAAAACAACCGTCATCGCCAGCCAACCGCCTCGGCTGGCCGCGTAGCGGATCAGCGTGACACCTCGATCTGGGCTGGGTAGACTGGGCCGGAAACTGCTTCCGGCGAGCATGTCGGACGACGGCGCGATGTTCAGTTTGGCATATGTACCGTTGATCGCCGTCACCGCGATCGTCGCTTTTGCTCATCTTCGTTGGCGGTCGATTCTGCTCCAAGCCCGAGTCGCAAATGAGGCGCAGGCATAACACACAGTGGATACGCTTCAGGTTTCGTGACGCTGAACCGGAGCACGCGATCAAGGCGTTCTCAAATGGTTGCCTTACTGGCGCGTGCCCGGTGATGGTGGTCATTCGCCGAAGTGTTCTCACCTGAAGACATCAACCAACTATGTGGATACATGCAACCTGCTTCCTCGACTTCCACATTCCGATTGCAACTCCGTTCCTGTTCATGCTGCGACCACGCAGTGGGCGGCAGCAGTGGGTTGGTCGCGAAGAATACGTCTTGACCCCCAGCGTTCCGGCGTTCGAATTCACCGACCCATTCGGCAATCTTTGCCAGCGGTTAATCGCGCCGCCGGGGAGATTCTCCGTCCGCACCTCGCTCGATATCGAGTGTGCCGAGGCGTCCGATGAGGCTCGCGGGACTCACTTTGTCGAGGTGCAACAACTCCCCGACGAAACGCTGCCGTTCCTGCTGCCGAGTCGGTATTGCGAATCCGATCGATTCGGTCGGATGGCGGCTTCGATTGTCGCGGGTCGGGCTCCTGGGTACGACCAGTGTACTGCGATCGTCGACTACATTCGCCAGACGACTCGGTACGCGCCGGGGGCGGGACAGGACATCGTGAGTGCTTGCGAGGTCAATGAAAAGACAGAGGCCGTCTGCCGAGATATGGCGCATTTAGGCATTGCCTGTTGTCGCGCGCTCTCAATTCCGGCGCGGATGGTCGTCGGCTATTTAGAGAACCTGCAACCAATGGATCTGCATGCGTGGTTCGAGGCATATGTCGGAGGGCGGTGGTACACCTTCGATCCAACCCGAGATGACTTGCAGGGGGCGCGTGTGGCGATCGCCTACGGTCGGGATGCGGCTGACGTTGCCATTTACACGCAATTCGGTGATCCGGTCGATTTAGTCGGCATGATTGTCACGGTCGATCGAATGGAGACGCCTTACTGAGAATCATCGTTGCGTCCGGGTCGGTCTCGGCTGAAAGCGAAGCGACTTGCACCCGTCGCACCGGCGCCGCGCAAGACGAAGCAGCGATTGGTGAAATTGCGTTCTAAACTGCAATTCGACACGCTGTTGATTTGATCTGTCGTTCCAGTTCGCGAGCCCACCGGCTGTTCTGCACCAACTCGAATTCGTAGAAAGCTCGGGCGTATCCCGATTCGCTTTTCATCAAAGCTCGGTAGTGCTTCCGTGAAAGGTCGTGATGAAGTTGGCCGGGGTTCCATGATTCCTCAAGTCAGCCAGAGCGAACGGATTGAATCCCGACCCGCTTCATTCAATGATGCGTGGTCGCCGACCGCAAAGTTTTGACTCCCACCCACCGTCCGCAAGCTCACCCGCACTCGATCCGTGAAGTAAAAAGCGATGGCCAAAGGCAAGAAGAAAATCGAAGACCCCAACAGCCGAGTCATCTGTCGCAACCGCAAGGCTCGGATGCTGTTTGAACTTACGGATGAACTGGAATGCGGCATCGTGCTGCATGGGAGCGAGGTGAAGAGCGTCCGTAACAACAAGGTCTCGATTGAAGAGTCTTACGGACGCGTGCAAAACGGCGAAGTGTGGCTCGTGGGCTGCACGATCGCCGAGTACCCGCAAGCGACGGTGTTCAATCATGAACCCGCGCGGTTGCGGAAGCTGCTGATGCACAAGAAACAGGTGCGGAAGTTCGCCGAATCCGCGAAACAAAAAGGGCTGACGCTCGTGCCGACGAGTGTCTACCTGACCAACGGCAAAGTGAAGGTCATGCTCGCAATTGGGCGCGGCTTGAAGCTTCACGACAAGCGCGAAAAACTCCGCAAGGATGACGACCGCAAGTCCATCCGAGACGCGATGCTCAGCAAGCGCTGATGGTTCTCCGTTGGTGCCAACGCTCGGCGACAAACCTTGGTGACCTTGTTCCACGAGAACTCGGTGACGTATCGAGAGATCATCGCGGTGCGCACGTGGCCAACTCCCCAGGCGTATGTGGCGATCCAACACAAACCCACGATTAAGAGGAATAGGCAGACAGCCTTCCGCAATTTCGTCTTGAAGAGTGGTTTGAGTGTCGATTCCACGGGTAGCGTCCTCCCAACGAGTTATCAACGGAAAGAGTCCAGAAACGGAAAGCCGGACTAAGCACGAAATAATACCGACTGGTTGTGTGGCCGCGACCCGTGTGCCGTGCTAAATCTCGTTCGGGTGCGTGCCCAGATTGATGAAGTGTCGACAGGTTCTGGGGGCAATCCCGATATTCTGCACAAGCTTCCACGGCGGTTTGTTCTCCCACGTCGTGTACCAAGCCGCATTCGGCCCATCCTTGATGGCGTACACCATCACCGCGCCCTTGGATGTTGTCTCCGATTCAGTGCTGTACCACGCGCAAACGCCTTTGAGGTGGATCTTGCCGTTGACGTTGTCGGTGCTCGAAATCCGAGAAAGCGATCGAGAAAACGGAGGCTCGGTGCGTACCAGTTCGTTGTGCTCGTCGCGAACGAAGTAACGCACGGACAATACGCGGTCGGTATGAAATGGCGGAAACGCTAGGTCATCCTTCAATGAGCGATTGTGGACGCCGACTTGGCCAAACAACTTGCCACGGAAACCCAGCCATGTGCGACCGAAAAAGCCATCGACGCGGGCGACCCAAAGTCCATACTGAACCGGCAAATCGCTCGCAATCGCAGCGCCCGAAATGAGGCGACTTGCAATTTGAAGAAACTCGTGGCTGTCACCGTTGTCTTCGTCAAGTTCGATCATTCGTTGATGTCATCCAGCGGGAGGCATGGCTGTTACACAAAACGGCAAACCGCAAGACTGCCATTATCGTTCAATGCCTTAAAGTGGATCTTCCGTTTCTGGGTGTAGGACGGGCACTCCACTCCTGCCCGTCACAGGTCGACGGGCAGG
>JAQBZS010000227.1 GCA_027622115.1 Planctomycetota bacterium
CTTTTTTCAGCGCGTGCAACACGGAACTCGCAATCCGATCGTGACCGACGACCACAATCGAACGCTGGTCCATCGACCGACCGTCCGCTACTTGCCGCTTGAGGCTTTGCTTCACCACCCACACGGCGGCTCGGCCGATCACGTTGTAGGCCGTCCACGCATCGGACCGCCAAAGCAGTAAGTCGGCATTGTCACCCTGCACCGCCAATTCATCACGCTTCCGAGCCAATGGCATCACATAGCGACCCATGTCTCGCGTGGTGAGGATGGCATCGATCTGCAGCAATTCCAGCATGTGTGGCAGCTTTTGCATGCTGCCGATATCGAGCGGCAAGCAGCGTTTGTCGAGCTTCAGACTACGAAACGCGGCGTTGAGCACCCGCGTGGCCCGTTCGCGAGACGCGCCGAAGCCGACGATGCCGACAAACTGCGTCCGAGGCCCGATTTCGCGCCAACCGAATACGTCGTCCAATTCGCCGACGGTGACTTGACCGTCGTGCGTTTCCATGCCGCGTTCCGAGGCTGCGTAGATCCACGGGCAATTGTATTTGCGGCCCAGCAACGAGAATGATCGGCTGGACACTCCCAACCCCATGCCCACGACGGGGACTTCGCGTCGTCGACTCGCAGCCGCCAGCATCGGCCAGACTTCATCCAGCGTTGGTGTCGGCCACGTGAATTTGACGATGTCCGCATCCGCCGCCGCAGCTCGATCGAACACGTTTCGCACATCTTCCAGCGGCTGTTCGAGGTTCGTGAAGCTGATGACTCGTTTGGTGTCGCCTCGACGCGAGACCTGCCCGGCGACATCGACTTCAAGTTCGACATAGTCCGCCCCGGCGTTGATCGCGCTTCGCAGCATGGCCAGTCGTTCGAGTTCCGCGCCGGCCCATCGACCGCCGTCGCGCACACGTCGGCAGGACACCAAGATCGGTTTGCCGACGTCTCGAATCAGTTCGGCGACATCAGGCGGTTTGATCAGCCGGTCGAGACACAATTCAACGAGGTCGCACTGTCGAGCGGCATTCAACAAGTCCGCTTTGGCGAGAACTCGGGATTCGGGTGTTACGGAGATGCAGATCATGAAACGACTGGCATGCAGGGATGGAATGGGAATTGGACAAAAACCGAACAGCTAACAGGACTGTAGAAAAAGGTAACAGATGCCGTATCTTGCAACATGCTGCTAGCTCCGCTCTTCCACGGCTGTCGAGGTGAACGCCGCGTTGCCGGATGCGCCGTCTCGTACGGTCGTGCGATCGAGCAATCCGCAAGTGGACGGTTCCGAGCAACGCCGAATGTAAGTTCGAATCATCGCTAGGCGGGATATGGGCGTCGCAGTGGGAATTGAAACGCCGACGACTCGAATAACTCGGCGGCGCCCAATTCCGGCGCAATCACGAATGAGTTCCGTGCAATGACTCCGAACGTCTGGTCCCGTGTCGGATTGAGGTCGTGATTACATCGACAAGCCGCGAGACCAGCAAGAAAGGGTCGGCTGCTCAGCGCGGCTTTCACCACAGAGTGGGTCCTCAATTCGGCGAATCGGCATCGCGCGTCGTGACGCATCCATCGACTTGCAGCTCGGCCAAGCTTGGAATCTGGTCGATCCGAATCAACCCACAGGCGACGCAATACAGCGCCAAACGCGCTTTGTCACGGATCCCCAAAGCCTTACGAATCCGATTCAAATGCGAATCCACCGCTTTGTATGTGATGCCTAGAATTGTGGCAGTTTGTATAGTAGTATTTCCGCACCCATATATTTGCAGGACTTCGATTTGTCGTGGCGTGAGAGGTATTTTTGATTCCGAATGTTGGTCCAAGACCGCCATTCCGCTCACGACATCGTAGTCGCTGGAAAAACGTCGCGACAAAGCTCGAACAGCGGCACGCGGTACTTCCGAGTTGAAGAACACCAGGTCTGGAGCGAGGTCTTTAATCGTGAACACGCTTTGGGATGTTGATGTGTTCTTCACTTGAATCCCGAAGCTGGATTGCCGCCGGTGGCGAAACACGACACCGGCCGCACGATCCAAAGTGTCGTTGACGAATTGAGCACTGAGCATCGATGGCGAGTTGTTGGGCAGCACGGCAATTACCTCCAGAGGGTCGAAAACTGCGGGGAAAACCTGATTCAAAAAGTTGAATCTGAAAACCAACATCGACCTCATGAGGGTTCTCACTGTAGGTCTTGCTTCGGATGTAGGGTATTCCCCCCATGCACTTCGTCACCGCCGCGTTTGGATCTGCCGATTCTGCCGATTTTCTTGGGCGTTGCTTCGAAATGAACATCGCTGGTGCGGCTCCGTGTCGGTGGCTCGGTGGTGACGTGATTCCCGCCGCATTACAGTCCATTCCCTTCAGTCAAACGATCTCTTCCACAAAGGGGGCAACATGCACCAACAGTCCACTCGACGAGATTTCTTGCAGCAATCCACTTTACTGGCGGCCGCGACCGCGACTCCGTTTGCTTGGAGTCAGTCCGCATTCGCCAACAAGTCCGCCAACGATCGACCCAGAATCGGCTGTATCGGAGTCGGCAGCATGGGTTCGGGAGATGCTCGCGGTCACTCGGGTTTCGGCGACATCCTGGCCGTGTGCGACGTGGACTCGCGGCACGCCAATCGGGCGAAGGCCGACAAGAACATCGGAAAAGGCAAGTCCGATGTGTACGGCGACTATCGCAAGGTGCTCGAACGCAAGGATATTGATGTCGTCAGCGTGGTCACGCCGGACCACTGGCACGTGAAGATCGCGATTGAAGCCCTCGAAGCCGGCAAGCACGTGTTTTGCCAAAAGCCGCTGACGCTGACGTTGGAAGAGAACCAACTGATTCGCAACGCGTGCCGCAAGCACAAGGACAAGGTGTTCTTGGTGGGGACTCAGCAACGCAGCGACAAAGGCCGCTTCCTGCGAGCCGTCAACATGGTCCAAAAGGGACTGTTGGGCGACATCAAGAAGGTCACGGTCGGCATCAACGGCAGCCCGACCGGTGGTCCGTTCGCCAAGTCGGAACCGCCGAAAGAGCTAGATTGGAACATGTGGCTCGGTCAAGCTCCGAAGGTCGACTACATCAACAAGCGTTGCCACTACGAATTCCGTTGGTGGTACGAGTATTCGGGCGGCAAGTTTACGGATTGGGGCGCGCATCACGTGGACATCGCCACTTGGGCGATCGGTCAGGACAAGGATGGCATGGGTCCGGTCGAAATCGACGGAACCGATGCCAAGCATCCCGTGCCCTACAAGAACGGACATGCCACGAAGGATGACTGCTACAACACGTCGCACGATTACTCGGTAAAGTGCAAATTTGCCAACGGCATCGTGATGGACGTGACCAGCCGAGGCGACAACGGCATCACTTTCGAAGGCACCAAGGGCCGCATTTTCGTCAACCGTGGCAAAATCACCGGCAAGCCGATTGACGAGAAGTGGGACAAGGACGCCTACTCGGACGAAGACGTCACCGCGCTGTACAAGGGCAAGCGTCACGAAGGTCACAAGAACAACTTCTACCGCTGCATCGCCGAAGGCGGGCTGCCGGTTTCCGACGTATTTACTCACGTGCAGGCGATGGCCACCTGCCACTTGTCGGCCATCGCGGCGCGACTGGGTAAAGTCATCAAGTGGGATCCGAAGAAAGAACAAATCGTGGGCGACGAATTGGCCGCGACGTTCTTCGCGCGGGATCGCCGCAAGGGCTATGAGATCATCAAGGTCTGATTGCCGATCGCAAGCTTGAAAGCCGCAATACCGACGCCGGACTTGATGCACGTCATCGAGTCCGGCGTTTTTCGTGCGCACACGGATTGGGTCGGCGTTCAAAGCGAGCGGCAGATCATAACCCCGTGCGGCGAAGGCGATCGGCCGCTCGCCCGTTGCTCGCGGGTTTACATCGACGCGATGTCCGGCCGCTGCGCGGCATCGAGGACTTCTTGGATGTCGATCGCTCGGTGCTCGCGAACCGATTGGTAGCACGCTTCCACGAGCGCCATCGTCTTCAAGTTGTCCCGACCGCCAATCTCCGGTTCCGTGCCGTCTTCCAGCGCGCACAACAACTGAGCCATCGTGCCGGCAAAGGCGTCCGGAAACCAAACTTCCTTCCAGCGCGGTTGGAACCAGTACCCCGGATGTCGCTTCGTGGTGAAATCCAATGTGGACGGCGTCGGATTCGGATAATCGGGCCAGCCGATCGTACCGCGAGCCATGCCGTCGAGGCCCTCGACCCGCCATCGAATCCCGATGTCCGGTTCCGCGCCTTCCAGGGCCGGACCAGCCCAAACGTCGTCGCAAGATGTGGCTCGCAGACCGTTGTCGTATTCCAGGATGTACAAGCAGATGCCGTCTTCGTGATCAAACTTTTGAGCCGTACGTGGATCGGAACGAATGCTGGCGAAGACTCGAGTTGGGTCGCCAAACAAATAGCGGAACGTGTCGAGATGATGGATGCTCATGATCCGCAGCGTGACCCAACCCAGACGTTCTTGCCAGGGCATCCAGTGCGGGATGGCTCGCATGTCGATCGTGCCCAGCACGGGTTCGCCGAGCACTCCGCGATCGAGCAGACACTTGCATGCGCGGATCGATTGGTCGTACCGCATGTTTTGGTTGACGGCCAGCACGATGCCCGCCTCGCGACACAACCGCACGATCTCGACGGCTTCGGCCACATCCATTCCCAGCGGTTTTTGAGCGAGGATCCCGCGAAGATGATCGCCGTGCTGCACAGCTTCGCGGATCACGCCCAACTGCAAATCCGGCGGCACCGCGACGTCCAACACTTCGACGTCCGGATCACCGAGGAGTTGTCGATAGTCGTCATAGACTTTAGGAACGGCATGCCGTTCCGCGACCCGTTTCGCATTCTCCGGCGTGCGAGACGCGATGGCCACGGGATTGAACCCGGCAGCGCGATACGCCACCAGATGGCAATCGGCCATGATAAATCCGCTGCCGATACAACCGATGCCCACGTCTTTGTTACGAGGCAGTTTGGGCAGATATTCGAGATCGAGATTCAATTCGGACATCTATGTTGCATACCTTGTAAGCCAGTGACTTGAGCTTAATCGATTGTGGTTCCGCTAAAAGCTACTTGTTTCAACCGCCAGTGGTGTCATTGCAGCGATTGCCTGTCGTATTTCGTGTGACATTGACTCACAGTTGATCATCGACTCGATGATTACAGGGATTTCTTCACCGATTCGGTAAGCAACTTGGTTGTAAGCCTGGATGGCGGATCGGCTGATGGCGACATGCCGGGATTGTTCATTGACTTCACTGATGTGAACTTCGGCGAGCCTTTCTGCAAAGTCGCGTAGCAATTCGTCGGCGACGGTCATTGTCGGATCAACCTGGCGGGCGTGGCCGATGTCGAAGCACAACTTCGCATCGGGGAGTTCCTTGAAGAATCTCCCCATCTCCGCAGCCGTGCGACAGACCGGCTTTCGTTGATCCATATTCTCCAGCAAGATTGAATCTCCAAGTTCACGCCACGGGACGAAGTCCGAAATCAAGTCGGGATGGACGATGATTGGAATATTCAACTCGCAAACGATCTTCAGTCGATCGACGATGTGCCGTTCCGAATTCGTGCTGCGTTTGCTAGGAGCGTGGAACGACACGTACTTGAAAGCATTAAGTTCCAAATCCGGAAGAGCATCGATCAAGGTGTCAAACTCTGATTCCCGGAGCGCCGCGAGTTCGACTGCGGTTATGTCGGGTCGCCGCTGTAACTCCAGACCTCGTCGAAAGTCGCCGCGGGCCAGCGCACCTGTTGAAAAGCCGATTATTCGCATATCAAAACACTCCATACTTTCGCGTCAGCAACGCAAATTCCTTGCTGTCGAAAAACAGTTCTTCGAGTCCTGCGTTGTACTTGTGACTTAGTTTTCGCATCCGTAAGAACAGATCGTCCGAAGTGGCCGTTGAGGCGTCGAGCTTCTGTAGTTGTCCACGGTCGGCGGATGAGCCGAGAACGCTCAGGAATTCGTCATACGCACCAACGATGGTGAGTGCGGTCTTCTGCGTCGCATGGGCGAGCAATGCCCGACAGAGAATGTCAAGTGACAGTGATGATATCGCGAGACTCGGTTGCGACCAGTTACTGCTGCCAATCCAATGAACGTCCAACCGCCCGTTTCCAATCGGCATAGCGAGCGTCCAGGGCGTCGCGATCGCCGCCGGGTTCGAATCGCTGATCTAACGCCCAATTCGCCGAGACGTCGGACTGGTCTTTCCAAAAACCGACGGCCAATCCCGCCAGATACGCCGCACCCATGGCCGTCGTCTCTTGCACGACCGGCCGATCGACCGCCACTTGCAATAGGTCGGCTTGGAATTGCAAAAGCAAGTTGTTCGCGGACGCCCCGCCATCCACTTTGAGTGCGTTCAGCGTCAGACCGGCGTCCTGTTGCATCGCGTCGAGAACATCTCGGCTTTGATATGCCATCGATTCCAGGGCCGCTCGTGCGAGTTGTTCCCGTGAAGTTCCTCGCGTGATGCCGACAATCGTGCCGCGTGCGTTCTGGTTCCAGTACGGAGCCCCGAGTCCCACGAACGCCGGCACGACATACACACCACCGCAATCGGGAACTTTCTTCGCCAACGTTTCGATCTCTGCCGCCGATTGAATCAGACCGAGACCATCTCGCAGCCATTGCACGACCGCCCCGGCAATGAACACCGAGCCTTCCAAGCAGTAAGTAACTTCGCCGCCGATGCCCCAGCCGATGGTCGTCAGCAATCCATTGCTTGACGCGACCGGTTTCGAGCCGGTGTTCAACAACAAAAAGCAGCCCGTGCCGTACGTGTTTTTTGCCGAACCGGGCGTGAAACAGCCCTGGCCGAACGTCGCCGCTTGTTGATCGCCCGCGTTGCCGCTGATGGGAATCGCACCGCCGAGCAATTCGGGATCAGTCTCGCCATAAATGTGACTCGATGGTTTGACCTCGGGCAGCATCGCTTTGGGGATGTCGAGAACCTTCAGTAGTTCGTCGTCCCAGTCGAGCGTGTGGATATTGTAGATCAACGTGCGGCTGGCGTTGCTGTAGTCCGTCACGTGGACTCGACCGCCGGTCAATCGCCAGATCAAAAACGAATCCACGGTTCCGAACAGGATTTCGCCGCGCTCCGCACGAGCCCGCAGTCCTGCATGAGCATCCAAGATGTATTTGATCTTGGTGCCCGAGAAGTAAGCATCGACGACCAATCCCGTCTTCCGGCGAAACGTGTCTTCCAGTCCGTCCGCCTTGAGTCGATCACAAATGCTCGCGGTCTGACGGCTTTGCCACACGATGGCATTCCCCACCGGCCGTCCGGTGTCGCGATCCCATAAGACCGTGGTTTCACGTTGATTGGTCACGCCGATCGCGGCGAGATCACCGGCGGACACTCCGGCCTGACTCATCGCTGATCGAGCGGTTTCAAGTTGCGTGGACCAGATTGCCTCTGGATCGTGTTCAACATGACCGGGCTGTGGATAAATCTGTTCGAACTCCTGCTGCGCGGACGCCACGATTCGGCCATCCTTGCCGAACAGGATCGCGCGGCTGGACGTCGTGCCCTGATCGAGCGCCAAGACGTATTTCGACATGGTGACCTTTCCATTGATCAATGCCAGCGATTCTGATTGATCATGCGTTCGACAACTTGACGGCGGCTGTTGGTTTCTTCGTAAATTGCCAATTGCTGAGTCGCACCGGTGTTGCCGGGCAAACGAGTCGCGGATTGCAACTCGTCAACACAGCCCAGTGCTTTGGCGGTGGGTAACAATCGTTCGATCAAGTCATCGACGAGCCGTTGAACGGAAGCTTGTTTGAACGTGTCGACTCGCACCAAACGCGCGTCGCCGCCAAACCGACTGGCTCGCCACTTGTTCTGCTTGACCATCATCGGGTGGTACTCGGACTGATATGTGCCTTCGTCAATCTCTTCCGAAATCGCTTGCACCAAGCACTGAACCAAGGCCGTGATTCCCAGGACATGATCGAGACTCGGCGGCATGTCGCACACGCGGATCTCGACGGTTCCAAAGCTGTGGTGCGGTCGGATATCCCACCAGATTTCTCGGATCGTGTTGATGAAACCGGTTTCGATCAGGTGGTTCACGAGCCAGATGTATTCGCTCCAATTCCGCATCTGATGCGGCAGTCCGGCGGTGGGCAAGGACTCCATGAGTTGCGAACGGTACGAGTGAATGCCCGTGTTGCGGCCTTCCCAAAACGGCGAATTGGTGGAAATCGCCAGCAACAGCGGCAGATACCGCAACATGCGGTCGCAGATCATGATGGCCTTGTCGCCGGAATCCACGCCGACATGCACGTGCAATCCGAACGTGAGCAACCGGCGAGCCACGTCCTGCATCAATTCAACCAGCCGAAAGTAGCGTTCGTTGACCGTAATCTTCTGGTCGCGCCATGACGAAAACGGATGCGTGCCGGCCCAATTCAGTTTGATGCCCAATCCGTCGGTGATGTGCTCCAATTCTTCCAGCAAGCCGCGCAGGTCGTCGCCGATTTCTTTGACGGTCGAACAGACTCCGGTGTTCAGTTCGACATAGCTTTGCATCAATTCCGGTTTGACACGTGCTGCGGCGTGTTCGGGGAGTCGCGCGAGAACTTGCTCAACCGAGTTGGAGAGTTCGAAGCTCTCCGCATCGACCAATTGCAGTTCGATTTCGACGCCGATCGTGGGCTTGGGGTTATGCGTAAACGAAATCGTGGACACGGCTATTTCCTCGGCGATTCATGGAGCCTCCGTTCTACGGGATCGTAGGCTGGCAAGATCCGATGGTCCATGCAAAGTGAATTCCGGACCACGAGCATGAAGTCGGTGGCACGAAAGCTCGGTCGCATTCGACCGGGGACTCACGGCCCCGGCAGAGGCTGTGCCGGGCCTTCGGCCCTGAATCGGATTCTGCTACCGGATCCGGTCA
>JAQBZS010000228.1 GCA_027622115.1 Planctomycetota bacterium
CAGGAACTTTGAACCACCCGACCCCTTCCCTCCGGTAACCGACGAGCATCATTACGCCGCTCGTTTCGATCGACCGACATCAACAAGTTGTTGCGAATCGCGCAAGCGATATTCTCGACCGCATTCACACAAGGCGGAGTCGTCGTCGACACTCAGTTTGAGCCCGCAGGCACACGCCCAGCCGCCAAGTCTCGCCGGGTTTCCGTAGACGATCGCGAAGGCCGGCACATCCTTGGTCACCACCGCTCCGGCACCGATCAATGCGCTTTCGCCGATCGTCACGCCACACACAATCGTGGCGTTGGCTCCGATCGAAGCACCTCGACGAACTGTCGTCGTGTGATAGTCGTCACTCGAATTGCGCGGGAACGCGGAACGCGGCGTCAGCACGTTTGTGAACACCATCGACGGACCGCAAAACACATCGTCTTCCAACACGACGCCCTCGTAGACCGAAACGTTGTTTTGGATTTTGACGTTGTTGCCGAGTTCCGCTCGCGGACCGATGACCACGTTCTGGCCAATGCGGCAATCCCGCCCGAGGCGCGATCCCGGCATGATGTGGCAGAAATGCCAAATCGTCGTGCCGTCCCCGACTTCCACACCGTCGTCGACGTACGAGGATTCGTGGGCAAAGTAGTTCTTCTCGGCAGTCATCGTGCAATCCTCGGTTACGCGGCCAAGTGGTTAGGCGGCTTTGGACCAGGCTTGGTCCAGGCGGCTCTTCAATTGTTGTTCGACCTGCTCCAGGATGCGGACCACGCGAAGTCCGTCGCGGCCGTCGCTTCTGGGAGTGGTGTCGTTGCGGATCGAGTCGACAAAGTGTTGCGTTTCCACCTTCAGCGGTTCGGGGCCGCTGATATGCGGAATGACGATGTCGCCGTGTCTCACGCTGATGGCCTGCATCGCTTCAACAGCCGCTTCGGCCGTCCGCGCGCCCTTGTCGTAAATGCGGATTTTTTCGGAGGGCTGCATGTCGTCGAACACCAGCATTTTCTCCGAACCCACCAGCACCATGCTGCGCTGCTTATGCGGATCGAGCCACGACACGTGAATGTTGGCGATCTGGCCTTGTGGAAATCGCAGGTTGGCAAACACCACGTCTTCCACGCCCGGCTGCAAAAAGCATTGGCCGTTCGCCGTGACTTCGCACGGTTCCTGGTCGAGCAGATAAAGAATCACCGACACGTCATGTGGAGCGAGCGACCAGAACGCATTTTCGTCTCGCCGCACGACTCCGAGATTCAGCCGCTGGCAATACATGTAATAGACGTCGCCGAGCATGCCGCTCTGCATGGCGTCTTTCATGACGTTGATTGCGGGGTGGTATTCGAGCAAATGTCCCACCATCAGCTTGCGGTTCATGCGTTCCGAGATCGAGACCAAGTCTTCGGCGTGGGCGGCGGTCAATGTCATCGGTTTTTCGACATACACGTGTTTCCCGGCCAGCAACGCCTGTTTCACCATGCCGTAGTGCATGGGGGCCGGAGTCGCGATGGCCACGGCATCGACCGACGCATCATCGAGAAGATGGTCGAATTGCGTGGTGGCCAACGCACCTGGGAACAGCGATCGATGAGCGTCAAGCGTTTCCTGAAACGCGTCGCAGATGTGCGTGAGGCGGCAGTGATTGGCGCTCGCGAAATTCCGAACGACGTTCTTTCCCCAGCCACCCAAACCGACCATGCCAATTCTGACGTCCTGTCCAGACACAGCGCAACTCCTTCCTTGGATAAAGGCGCGGGAAGCTAGCAGAGGCAAAAAAAACGGTCAATATGCCTCACGGTGTGAGCCAGCCGGCATGCGTTGGCAGAACGTGTCCAATTCTCGAAGGATTCGGGATCATTCGAATTGAGGGACACCGGACTCGGTCGGTCACGCACTGCCGTTCCGCCCGCGACGTCGACGAGAACATCGATCTTGTCAGCTACGGTGGATCGCTGTTGGCGGCGGCGAGACGCCGAGTTGACACGGCGAATTCGTCCGACAAATGATCGGATTACCACTCCGAATCGTGTGCGTCTCGAACAGCATCGTAGGCCTCCGAGGATTCTTGGAATTGGTCTCGGATGGCAAGCAGAGTACAAGATGCATGCGCTGGCGAGCGTCGACACCGTCGCCAGACGGTAGAATGCACGCTTCAAGATGGTTGCCTCAACGGAGTGGTGGGATTCACGTGATCGTGCCCCGGCAACCCATGACATCGGACTTGTGAAATGGGATATCACAGATGACTCGATGCTTCACGATGGCAGTCGTTCTGCTCACAAGCGTTCGCTCGGTTTCCGCCGAGGAGTTTCGTTTTCCGGAACGCTCGGTTCCGGGTGCCGATTTGCGATACATCCACGGGATTCCCGTGCTGACCTTGAGCGGTTCGCCGGAAGACATGGGTTCGCAACAGACCACGCTGGCAGTGGACCCCGCAAAGGAAGCCTACACGTTTCCGCGTCAATTGCTGAAAAGAATGGGCGTGGGCGACACCGGATGGTTCATCGTCAAATCGGCCAGCAAAACGGTTCTGCTGAACGGATTGCAGCGGCACCGAGCCGAATTGAATCAGATTCTCGCCAAGACACTCGTCGATCCGGACTCGGTCACGGTTTCGAACGCGTTCTTGGAAATCCGTCGCTTGGGAGGCTGCTCGGCGCTGATCGTCGAAGACGCCCGCACGAATATTGACGGCCCGCTGTTCGGACGCAACTTCGACTTTCCATCGCTGGGATTGCTGCAGAAATTCAGTCTGGTCACGGCCTATCAACTCAAGGACCGGCACAGCTTTGTCAGTATTGGGTTCCCGGGTCTGGTTGGTGTGATTTCGGGGATGAACGACAAAGGTCTCGCCATCGCCACACTCGACGTCTACCAGTCGAAAGACGGTTCGGCGAAGTTCAATCCCAAGGGCGTGCCGTTGACATGGACCTACCGTCGGATTTTGGAAGAGTGCGAGACGGTCGACGAGGCGTTCGCCTTGCTCAAGCAGATTCCGCGAACCACGTGGATGAATTTGGCCGTCTGCGACAAACAACGCGGAGCCGTCTTCGAGTTGACTCCCAACACGGTGGTGATGCGTCGCCCGACGGATTCGATCGTTTCATGCACGAATCATTTTCGCATGCCGGAGTTGTCCGTCTCGAAGGGCGGCCATCGATTCCAAGCCTTGGAGGCGAGTCGCGGGATGCCGAAAGTCGGACTGAAAGAAATGTCGGAACGACTGCACGCTACGCACCAAAGTAGTTGGACGATTCAGACCATGATCTTCGAACCGAAGTCCGGTCGAATTCACATCGCGCTCGGGGACGGGCCGACATCGAGCAAGCCGCTGAAAGTTCTCGACGTGAATCAATTGCTGCGACCCCGGCTGGCTTCAAAGTGATTGGGAAGCATGAAATCAGGTTGCGATGGGAGCGGTTTCGTTCGGGATGTGAATTGATACGATGCCCGCTGCGCCGCACGAGCCTTCTGGAAGGGACGTTCCGGTCGGTCGGATGCGCGCATTCGGTCGCTTGTTTTGCAGGCTCCGATTCATCGTTTTCAATTGTTGCTCACCGTTGAGGAAGACATGCCAAGTCCAGTCCGTGTTGCGATCGTCGGTGTCGGAGCGGTTGCCGATTACCATCATGTCCCCGGCATCCGCATTGATCCGCGCGCGGAACTCGTCGCGATCTGTGACCCAAATGAAGGCTTGCTGCAACAACGCCAAACCGATTGGGGACCAACGAAGTTCGTGACCGACTACGAAAAAATCGCGTCCGATCCCGATATCGATGCCGTGATCATCGCCACTCCGAACTTCACGCACTTGCCGATCACGATCGCCTGTCTGGAAGGCGGAAAGCACGTGATGTGCGAAAAACCGTTGGGGCTGAACTTCCAAGAAGCGGCCCGCATGTTTCGCGCGGCTCGCGACCGAAACCTGCGGCACATGACCGCCTTCACCTATCGATTCGCTCCGTCGATGCGATATCTGAGACACCTGCTGACTTCGGGATCGCTCGGCACGCCGCGACATTTTCGCAGCCAGCGGTTTCTGGATTGGCCGGAAACCAGTTGGGGTTGGCGGCAATACAAGGAGACCGCCGGCGCGGGCGACTTGTTCGATATGACGATCCATCGCATCGACTTTGCCCATGACTTGTTCGGGCCGATCAAGTCCGTGTGCGGCGCGGTGGCCCAGTTCACTCCGCGAGACAAAACGGAAAGCGGCGAAGCGTGCAAGCCGTCCGAAGTCGACGATTGGTCCGCGTTGATCGGGCAGTTCGCCAACGGAGCCGTGGGTGTGTGGGAAGGCAGCACGGTGATGAAGGGCCACCACAATGACGGCTTCGGGTTCGAATGGGCCGAGATCAACGGCAGCGATGGGTCGGCCGTGTATCAGCTCACCGACCCGAATCACATCCTGGTGGGTCGAAGTGGTGGATCGATGGAGAAGATTGCGGTGCCCACTAAGTTTCTGGCTCCAACGGGCAGTCCACGCGATCCCCAGGAAGGCGTGCCGAGCACGGTGTTCCGCTACGACTTGGTCTGGGAGTTTGTGTCGGCAATCGTGGAAGGTCGAGACGCCGTGCCGGGCTTCGATGACGGTGCCTTGGCGCAAGCCGTGGCCGATGCCGTGCTGGTTTCCAACGACACTCGGCAGTGGGTGGACATCAACGCAGACCTCGGCTGATTACCAACACATGGAACCTCGAAACCAAAATTCAAACGCTCCCATGCAAAACGATCATTCCACTCGCGTTTACGATTCCATGATGGGGCTGCTTTCGGACGAGCAGAATCCCACGCCCATCGTGCGGCTGAATCATGTCGTTCCGTTCCAACACACCAAGGTCTATGCGAAATTGGAGTGGTACAACCCGTTTGGATCCGTCAAGGACCGCGTCGCTCGCAACTTGGTCCAAGACGCTGAAGAACGCGGAGTGCTTGGTCCCGGCAAGAAGCTGGTCGAAGCCACGTCCGGCAACACGGGCATCGGTCTGATCATGATCGGCAACGTGCTGGGCTATCCGTTGCAGACGCCGTTGTCCAAGGACATCCCACTCGAAAAGCGAACGGTGTTGCGGTTCTTCGGCACGCAAGTGGACGAGTTGGATGACTCGTTGTGTCCGATGCCGGGTGCTCCGGAAGGCGCAATCGCCAAAGCTCGCGAGACGGCCGAGAGCAATGCCGAATTCGAGAACCTCGATCAGTACTCCAACGAAGCCAACGCCGGAGCCCATTATCGCACGACCGGCCCGGAAATCTGGCGGCAGACGGGCGGCACGGTGACGCATTTCGTCGCCGGTTTGGGCACGTGCGGCACGATCACCGGGACGGGTCGTTATCTGAAAGAACAGAACTCGACGATCAAAGTGCTGGGGGCTCGGCCCGAAGAAGGGCACGATATCCCCGGCGTTCGCAGCGCGCGGCAGTTGCAACAGACGGCGTTGTATCACCCGGAAGAATACGACGGCGAAGTTGATGTCTCGAATCGCGAAGCCTACGAAATGTGCCTGCGACTCAATCGCGAAGAAATCATCATCGCCGGTCCCCGTTCCGCCATGAATCTGATCGGCGCGTTGAAGTTGGTGCCGGATGAACCCGATACCGTGGTCGTCGTGATCTTTCCAGACAACATCTACAAATACGCCTCGTCCGTGGTGCGGCATTTCCCCGAGTTGGCTCCACCACAAAGCGCCGCGACCGCCGGAAGTGATGCGCCCAGCAAGAACGATCGTTTTCTGGCCGAATTGATCGAAAACCTCAAGAACCCACACGATACCGTGCGCGTGAATTCGTTGGCGGAACAACTGGAATCAGATGTCAGGCCAACGGTCATCGACATCCGCATTCCCGATCACTTCGCGGAATCGCACATCCCCGGTTCGGTCAACATTCCGCAAGACGATCTGTCGTCGCGATCCGCCGAACTGCCGGACGATCGCGATGCCCCCATCGTAACGGTGTGCAACATCGGCAAGTTCTCCAAGCACGCGACGCTCTACCTGAAATCGAAGGGATATCGCAATGTGCGCAGCGCCAAAGGAGGCTTGAGCGAATGGGTGCGAAAAGGCTATGCGACATCGTCGGGAGCCGATGCCTGATCGGGTTCACTGGTGGAACATTGCCGACAAACCGGCGAGTCGCGGACGCGGCGGAAGAGCAGCAATTTGGTCCGACGTACGGCCAGGCTGGTGTCTGCATCGATCAATCTACGAAAACCCAAATCCTGAAGATGAGGACGCGGAGCCTGACATTCACCGATAGACGCACCACTACGAATGGTCGAATCGCCTTGCCGATCCCATATTGACCCAAACTCCCTTTGCGGGATAAATCGCCCGACAAGAGGTCGTTTGATGAATGGACTGCCGGCAGAATGAATGGATTGCGTCAAAAGTTAGTCCGGGGAGTGGCCTGGACGCTCACTCAACAAGGCGGGCAACAGATTGTCTGGTTTGCCGCCCTGCTGATGCTCGCGTCGATTCTCGGGCCGGATGCGTTCGGATTGTTGGCATTGGCCGTCACGTTCAACACCATGATTACCGTGTGTTTTGGTGACGGAATCCGAGAATCGCTCGTCCAGCGGGACGAAGTTGCCGAAATCCATCTGTCTTCAGCGTTCTACCTCAATTTGCTGTTGTCGATCACGGCCATGACGCTGGTGATCGTGCTGGCCCCGTTCGTCGAGTCGTTCTTTGAGGCACCGGGGCTGAGGCTGATCATTCAGGTTTTGTCTCTGCGATTCGTAATTGCCTGTTTGTCCGCCGTGCCACTGGCCTTGTTGCAACGTCGCATGGAGTTTCGAGCGATCGCGACACGCAGTTTATTCGCCGTGACGTGTGGCGGCGTCACAGCCGTAGTCATGGCACTTCAAGGTTTCGGCGTTTGGAGTCTGGTCGGCAAAGAGATCGTCCAAGCCCTCGTTCGAACGATTGGCTTGTGGCGCGCGAGTTCGTGGTTTCCGAAGTTGATGTTTTCATTGCCCCGGATTTGGGGGTTGATCCAATTTGAAGCAAGCTTGATCGGCAACAATTTCTCGACTTTTTTGAAGAATCGATTTGCAACGCTGCTGATCGGCTATGCCATGAACCCCACGTTGCTGGGTTATTACGATTTGGCAAACAATTTAATCACGGGCATCACAAACATGTTGGCGGTCACGATGAGTTCCGTGGCGTTCACCGGGTTCACTCGGGTTCAACATGATCCGGAGCGCTTGCGAGCCATCTATCTCACCGCGACTCGGATGACCGCTCTCTTGTCCTTTCCCCTGTTCGCGGGACTGGCCATCACGGCACCCAACGCGCTGCCGATACTCCTCGGCCGAGAATGGATTCCCGTTGTGCCGGTGGTGCAAGTTCTTTGCGGCGTTGGGGCTCTGCGGTCCATTCAGTATTTCCAAGGCAGTGTGATCCGAGCCATTGGAAAGCCGAATGTTGTGTTTCGAATCAACCTGCTCCACGGCGCTTTCGTTGTCACATCGTTGTGCGTGGTGGCTGCGTGGACCGACAGCATCGTGGCGATCGCCGTCTGTCAGGTGGGCTGTTCAATCGCCATTCAGCCCTGCTGGATTGCAGCCACGCGACGGGCCATCGGTTTATCGGGCAGCATGTTGGCGCGAGAGATCGCCGTGCCGCTCATCTCTGCGGCGGCGATGTGCGTGATCGTTCCGCTTCTCGATGCAACTCTGGTGTTTGAGTTGCAGCCGGGTCTGGCCGTGTTGATCAGCATTTTGACCGGCGCGGTGATCTACATCGCGGTCACGCTCATTCTGGCACCACGATTTGCGACGGAATGCCGTGAGTTGGCATCCAGTCTATTGTCCCGGCGCGAAACCTAGACCAGTAGTTCGTACATAGAAATCGGACGGATCAGTCGGATCAGTCCGATCAATTGCCCGAGTTGGGGCCAGTTCCCTCCTTTAGGGTTTCGGCTCGTCCGAGTCAGGGCGAGCCTTCACTTCCGCCGTCTCGCAAGGACTCCACAGCGACAATCCACCGCTGACGGATTTCGACACCGCGTTTCACGTGCAATTGACCGGTGACGACAACCACCTTCCCGTGCAGTTGAGCTGCTGTCTTCTGCAATGCGGCGTTCTTGGCGAGATCAAGTTCCCAACGGACTCCGCGCGAAGTAATGGTCTGGCCCGTTGTTTCGCCGCCAATTGCCAAGACCTCATTACTGAGTATCCCTTTCACTTCGACCTTGATGTACTGGTCGGACTTGACCGGTTTCGTAGCGTCTCCGCTGCGCCATTTCACATTCGATCGCACGGCGAAGACTTCCGTATGCGGTCGCAAGTCGCGTGTGCGACCAGGCTTGAAGGAGAACACCACTTGCTCGGGAAACGACTCCAACACCGAGTATTCCAATCGGTCTTGTCCCGAACCTCGCCACGCAAAGACCAACACGAGTTGTCGATCGAAATCCACATGCTTGATCAATGTGGCGAGGCTGTCCGCCGAAAAGTACTTTGCCGCAATCTCTTTCGATTTTATGACCAGCGGCTTGTCTCGACTCGACCGCTTGAACACGTTGGCATCCGGCTTGACCTTCGCAATTGACGTGATGGGCGGCAGCGTCTTGCTTTCTTGTCCGCTGCATGGCATCACGAGGAACAATAAGGTCGCGAGACAGCTCACGATTGTGGTCGGTTTCATGGAGTGCTCCGAATTCATCGAGGTTGGAAAGCAGGGCAGCATCGTGTTTGTATGACGCGTGTCTGGGCGAAACCTTAGGAACGGGTCCGAAACAACTTGAACGATTAACCGATCATGGGTGGCCGGGGTTTCGCTCGTGCCTCGCTCCAACCCCGGCCACCCAATGTTCAAGTTGTTTCGTCTCTGTTCTTTAGTTCGAGTTTGTCAATTCCCGGGGTCGGGTTTACATCTTTCAGATTTGGCGGGCAGTGGACTTTGGCTTCATCAAGAATGTCAAACCGCCAAATCTGAAAGCCG
>JAQBZS010000229.1 GCA_027622115.1 Planctomycetota bacterium
GCACATCCAATGCATGTACGCCCCCGAATTCAACAGCCACTCGGAGAGCCTGGGCATCGTGGTGAAGTAAGTTCTTCGCGTTTGCCAGAGTAACGAATATTTCATGGCTGACCTGAATCGTTGAAAAGGTTGACGACTTCTTCAGTGGTGTACCAATCTTTGGATGCCAGTCTCCACTTCGCGACCGCCAAATCGATTTCCGATTCCTTGGTTGGTTGCAGGATACCGATCCGCGTACCGAGTTCGTCATACACTTCGACGGGATCGCTTGAGGCGGCAACCAGTCGAGCCTGCTCTCCGGTCAATTGCAATTGAGTCATCGCGACTTCCTGCTTTCATTCTTTGGAGATGCCGAATCCCGCTGATCGAATCCAATTTCCTGGCCGTTCCCTCCGATTTCAGCCTTCGATCTTTTTCTTCGCAAGACGAACGGCGTCAAGCATCCGTTTCGATCGGCTTCGACACGGGTCGGCGTCCAATGGCCCTCGAGTCCTGCAGTTTGTGTGAGCGGCAAGGCGCTACTACTATGAGTAGCCGGCGCTCCTGTTCAGCGACACGTTTGATTGATGCGAAGTTGCATCGCGTGGCTTCAGCCTGGCTTGCTGATCCTCGCTGTCCTTCCCATCCTTGCTATTACCACTAGGCAGTGGCTGCACACCGCTTGTTTGCAGCAGTTTTCAGCGTGGACCAAGTGACGTGTGGCTGAACGTGAAAAAAACCATGAAGTCCTATGTGCGCCGGATTTCGTAAAACACCAAGCACGACTTCCTGAGTTTTGAGCTTCAATCCCTGCCGCGAGGCACTTCCGCCGAAACGTGCCAGTCGCCAGCGGAATCCGATTGAGCGATCCATTTCAATTTCGATCCGATCCGCCCCTTGTCTCGGGTTGCTAACGAGACAGCATTTCGCACGCGCAGTTGTGTATCCATTTGCGGAAGGCTACTGTGTTGACCACTTCGACGAAGGAAAGTCACCGGCACTATGACTGTAGGGAGACTACAATGGCGAAGCCGACGGAGCAACCGAAGCCGACGACATCCACACACTACGACGCGGTTTTCTGCTATCCCCGCAAGTATCTCGATTGGATTCAGGGAGTACGTCAAGGCCTTTGTCGACGCGGGCTGTCGATTTGGACTGACACCGTCGATGTGCGTCCGGGTGACAAATGGGTGCTCGACTTCCAAGACGCAGCGCGAAACTCATCGTCCGCCGTGGTCTTTTTCGGACCAGATGGCATTGGGCAATGGCAGGAAGAAGAAATTCCATTTCTGCAACGTCTACATGTTGGCAATCATTTGCGATTGATACCCGTCGTCTTGCCCGATGGCCAGATTCCAGACGGCCACGACATGGCCCTGGCCTCCATGGCTGCCGTTCAAATCGAGCGACTCGCCGATGAACTCACACTTCTCGACCAACTTGAATTTGCAATCACAGGGAAAGCACCAAACGATCCTCGTGGACTATACGAGATCCATGCCGAAGTACGACTGGACCCTTCGTGTTTTCTCGCGATTTCACGAACGACGCCCGAGGAACTTGCCAGCGTGATGTCAGCCGCCATTCTCGATATGGACCTGACGATCACTCAGCCGTTGCAGTTCTCAGATGATCCGTCCAACGTGTTCACTCCCGATGTGCTCCAGGCAATCCGCGCCGCGCAAGTCGTAATCGCCGACGGGACTACCTGCTCGGAAACCGGGAAACCGGATGCCGACGTCATGTATGAAGTTGGCTTGGCAACGGCCTACGGAAAACCCGTGATTTTCGTGACGAATCCGCAATCAACTCCCCTTCCCCTTCCGATTTTCGCCTGCGAACGCGCATCCTGGCGCATTGAATATCTTAAGGATGAAACAGGGCTTAATGTTGGCGGCCCGCTCACAGAGGACATAACAAACCAGATTCGCGAAATCCTCGCAAATGGCCGGAGCCCACACCTTGTCCATAGAAACGACCTCGGCATTGGCTTGGCATTTGCCGACGTCTTTCGTCTTCGCGTCAGTTTCTGGGATCGATTCGAAGAGGTATTCCGATATGGGTTACACCTCAAGACCGTTTTCGCGGAACTACAGACGAATCTTCATAAGCTGCAGCAAATCGCCGACCTGCTTCACGACGACATAACACGCCGCCGCGCGAACATCAACGTTAACAACTCTCTCGAAACCTTTAAGACCGTTTACGACCATTTCTTCAAGTCCCACTTTGGGCACTTTGAGAGCCCATCGTTTACAAACGACGAGGTCGTTGGCGACTTGCAAGCACGGAACGTTATTCTGAACCATCGCGACACGACAGCAAAGGCTTTCGAATACCTGCTGGCGAATATCGACAATGAAACTGTTCGAGGAATCGTTGACAAGTCCTCTCATTTCTTTCAAATCATCGACAGTTATCTCGAAGGTTACTTGACTTCGCATGACGGCTTGCTGGATCGTATGAAAGATGAGGAGCAACAGTCGACGCCGCGTCCATTGCGGTATGTGATACACCTTCACGCTGCAATTCGGGAACTTGTACGAAACGCCGAACTTGTGCCAGTGCATGCATGCGAAATGATGTGTGCGTTACTTGATTTACTTAGCACTCATAATAAAGAAGGAGGTGATTGAGGTGCCTACTCCAACCGAAAGGATCGATTTTCAGTCGTTACTGAGTGTCCACGAAAAACTTCAAGAGGAGCTTAGTGCCGCCACGAACAAGGGCCGGGTTCAGGAACTTGAATCGCACGTCGATGAGTTTCTTAACGAGATGCGCAAACACGTCCCATTTGCCACCTCGACGGATAGGCGCGACTTGCTGAACCGCATGGCGTCGGAATGGCAGAAAGTCTTTACAACACTCTTGGGAATCCCCAAGAACGTCTATGCGGTTATTGAGATCAACAACTTGCCCAACTCCAAGCAGATGCTGTCGAGATTGCCGAAGGTTCAGCAGATTAAGGGGGATGAATTTAAGCACCTCATCCGCGAACGGGCCTACGTCGTTGGTGAAAAGTCGAAGCAATCGTGGCTCAAGCAACTACTTCTCAAACTAGAAGTGTCGCCACATGAGGTCGACTGGATTTCCTTGACACCTCCCCGGCGGACGGGCCTGGATGACTGGCGAGATGCTGCGGCATACGTCGCATGCGATGTACTCGAAGGTTACATCGATCTCGCAATTCAGTTGAGCATCGACGCATTTGGGCTTCTTGAGTCGGTGTGGTTCGAAGATGCTAAGCGAATTAAGGCATTTTTTCTCTGGGAGGCTGACGGTGGGCCGTGCGAGCCAGTAAAGAGCCGGATGTACTACGACAACGCGTGTCGCCTGTTGCACGGAAAGCTCATGGATAAAACGCTAAAAGTATGTGATCGTGCGTTTGCGTCAATCGCCAAGTGGCTGAAGCGCGAGTTATTGACATCCGGGCGCGTTGATGTCGGCAAATCTCATGCACGGTTACTCATCTCAACGAAAGCGCAAAGACTTTGGGAACGCACGCAGCGAGAAGATGGGGGCTTGAACTGGGAACAGGCAGAACACTACGTGAGGCAGTTCTATGAGAATCTGATTCCAGCCGTTACAAGGAATGACAAGCAGGCAGTTCAAGCGGTGCTGGGCGCTACTTTAATGTGTGAGTGCCCGCGTTCGGGCTGCGAAATCGTAAATGCCTTGGAAGTGGCACTAATCACTTACTTTGTAGACGCGGAGTTAATGGAAGAGTTCTTCGAGCAAAACGCCAGTTATCTTTGAGGGCAAAACTTCGCGACTCTCACGACGTGCCGGCGTTGGCAACTGCGATCCGAATCCCCGCGAAACAGAACGAGGTCTCCGGAGAAAGGATCGGGCTCGTCTGATTTTCGGCTTGCCGCTGGTCGAGCTGTTTTCCTTGTCGAGTTCGCCAGCAAGCGATTAGCCGTTTTGGCGATAATCACGGTTCGCCGCATGCATGAAACAACCGGGCCGAGCGCTCAAACGGCTCATGACATACACTGATTCGGCGCAGCCAACGAAAATCTGGGTCAATCTAAAGCGACAGCATGGAACTACGCGAATTTGCTCGGCAAGTCCTGTTCAGCGACGCGCTTGATGCGAAGTTGCAACGAGTGACTTCGCCGTTGACCGATACAGCACCGGGTCTTGCCGAACGTGTTGCTCGGCCAGTTCGTCCCGCCAACTTGCCGTTTGGCGCGCATCGAACGGCACCTGCCATGCCGCAGCCGGGTGCCTTTTCCGATCCCGCGAAACGTGCCGTCGCGCATCACATCATGGCGAACCACGAACTTCAGGCGGTCGAAGTCATGGCGTTCATGTTGCTGGCCTTTCCCAAAGCACCCGCCGAATTCCGTTTGGGAATGGCCGACATCATGGCCGACGAACAACGACATACTCGCATGCACGTCGAACGCGCGGCCACGCTTGGGCTGACGTTCGGCGATTTGCCCGTGAACAGCTACATCTGGAACAAGTCACAAGAATTTGAGTCGGTGCTGGATTATTTGGCTGGCATGCCGCTGACCTTCGAGGGCCGAAATCTCGATCACACGCTCGAATTCGCCGAGTACTTTCGGAAGGCCGGCGACGATCGCAGCGCCGCCTTGATGCGTGTGATTCACAAGGACGAAATTGAGCACGTGGCATTCGGCATCCAATGGCTGAGACAACTCAAGCCTGCGGACCAGACCGAATGGGAAGCCTATTGCAATCATTTGCGATGGCCGCTTCGCCCAGCAAAATCCAAGGGCGAAACTTTCCAACGAGACGCTCGGTTGGCGGCGGGATTGGACCGCGACTTCGTGGATCGGCTGGAATCCGCAACCGACGAATGAGCGATCCAAGCTGTTGGAGCGGCAAATGTTCCGTTAGGGCAACATCGTCGTGGATCGTGTTGACAGATCACCACACGGCAACCGCAAAACGGCATTCGCGGGAAGTCAACTTGAACGGCGAGTCGCAGTCGCGCTTCCGACGAAATCGTCGTATACGCCCGCGAATGGGCCGCATATCCGCGACAATCCAGCCCGCGACTTCGTGAATCGTCGAAATTCCATCGCGGCGGCATCGCGTGTGCAGAATTCGTCGGATCGGATTCTGCAAAGCCGCCGCAGCAGTGGGTCAAATGGCGACATTACCTCGGAATATTGAGGCGATTCATGAGTCTTGCTAGTTGGATGAACTCGATCTTTGCCAATAGCCGCGAAACCGATCGACTGAGATCTCGACGCGAGGTTTCCAAGCTCGGATTCGAGTCCTTGGAAGAACGCCGGTTGATGTCCGCGACTCCCATCGACGCGCCGATCTCGCAATTCGCGACCGCCGATCACGAAGTCCAAGCGACCTTCGAGATCAGCGGCGCCGATCAATACCTCGTCGAACTCATCAATCGCAGTCGGACCAATCCGTACGCGGAAGCAGCGCGGAACGGCATCGACCTCGACGACGGCCTGCTGCCGGGAACCCTCGACGGTGCTCCCGTGCAGGCACTGGCTCCGAACCAAGCGCTGCGAAACGCGGCCTTGGGGCACTCGAACGACATGATCGACCGCGAGTACTTCTCGCACGTCAACCCCGAGAGCCTCGGTCCAGTCGAGCGGATTCAGCGCGCCGGTTACAGCGGGCTCCGCAACTTCGGCGAGAACCTGGCCTGGGTCGGCAGTTCCGCAACGACCGACCTCAGTGCCGCCGTGGAACAAACTCACGCCAATCTGTTTCGTTCCGCCGGTCACCGACGAACCCTGTTGAGCGATGCGTTTCGTGAAGTCGGCGTCGGCGTTGCTGAAGGTGATTTCCAAGGTCTCAATTCCGTGGTGTCGACCGAGTTGTTTGCTCGCCGCCTGGGCGACTCGTTCCTGACGGGCGTGGTTTATGAAGACACGGTTGTGGACAACGATTTTTATTCCATCGGCGAAGCGTTTGCGGGCGGCAGCATTGTGGCCACGAACATGCATGGCGAAGCGTTCGAGACCACGGTCGGCTCGTCCGGCGGGTACACGTTGCAACTTCCGGACGGCTCGTACAACGTGGTGCTGACGGACAGCCGCTTGTCGAATCAGGTCGTCGGCACGGCGATGATCAACGGCAGCAATGCCAAAGTCGACTTTGAAGTCAGCGACCTACGCATCTCGCCGGATCCCAATCCCGGCCCGATTGCACCGAATCCCGGATCGACCGCGACCGAATCGCTGTCCTTGATTCTTGCAGGAACAAGTGTGACGGAAGGCGACGAGACAACCGCCACCACGGGCGTGGTCACTCGAACGGGTGACCTCTCACAAGAGTTGATCGTCCAAATCGCGAGCACGGACAGCACCGAAGTCAACGTGCCGCAGTCAATCGTGATCGCGGCCGGCGAGGCGCAATCTTCGGCCTTCGATGTGACTGCCGTGAATGACACAGTGATCGACGGCACCCAGCACGTGACGCTCTTCGCCAGCGCGAACGGCTTCAATGCCGGACAGGCCGCGCTGGACGTCCTCGACAACGAAACCACGATGCAGTTGTTGTCGCCATCCGGCGAAATCCTCGATTCCACGCCGGTCTTCGAATGGAACGAAATGCCGGACGCGGCGCGCTACGTGTTGATCGTCGATAGCGAGGACCAGCCGGGAGTGATCCGCGAGCTACGGCTGACCGAGGCGAAGTTTGCAGCCGCGAATGAGCTGGCCGCTGGCGAATATGTCGCACGCGTCATCGCGCTTGCCGCCGACGGCCACACGATTACGGAAGCCGACCCGGTGGTGTTCCAGGTCGCCGCTCCGCCCACGATCAAGTCGCCCGCTCAACAAACCAACGATGCCGTTCCCGTCTTCGAATGGTCGGTCGTTGATGCCGCGACGAAGTACGAATTGCGAGTCGACGATTTGAATCGTGGACAAGCAAACGTGATTCACGAAACGGAACTCGACGGCACGTCGTTTGAAGCCGCCGATCCGTTGGCGTCCGGTCGCTATCGCATGTCCGTGCGAGCCATTGATGCGAATGGTCAACCGGGCGCGTGGAGCGAAAGCCGAGTCTTCGAACTCATCGCATCACCGGCTCTCGACCAAATCACCGGTCCGATTCTGGAAGCGTTCCCGACGTTTTCGTGGTCCGGGATCGTGGATGCCGAGCGTTATGAACTGGCCGTTGTGGCCAAACTGGACGGTCAAGTCGTCGCTCACGAAGCCAATTTGACGGAGACGAGTTTCACCTTGGGGACGCAGTTGCCCACGGGCCAGTACGACATCTGGGTGCGAGCCTACGATGCGAACGGCGCGACACCGTGGGGCGATCCCATGACATTCCAAACCGCGATTCCACCAAGGTTGGCCCTGCCCCACGGCGGCGGCGAAATCGAACAGACTCCCACGATTCGTTGGGAAGCACCGGCGGGCTTCGCGTCGTATGAAGTGCAAGTCGATGATTTGACCACGGGACAATCGAAAGTCCTAACCACTGCCGACGCCACAAAATCGCTGACGCTGACCGATCCACTTCCCGGCGGTCGACATCGCTTCTTGGTCCGCGGCATTCTTGAAAACGGTCAGGCCGGCGTTTGGAGTGATCCCGCCTTCGTGACGGTCAACGATCCCACCGTGTACGCGATCAAGCCAACGGTACTCGGGCCCTCCGGAGACATTGACGAATCGAGCCCCACGTTTACATGGAGCCCAATCCGAGGAGCAGCCGGCTACCAGATTTCAATTCGCGACGTCAACGAGGACGTGGAAACGACAAGCGGCGTTATTCGTTCCTCCGGCCTGGAAACGCAGGCGTATCAATTGAAGTCCGAAATGCCGCCGGGTGTCTATGAAGTGCGAATTCGAGCGTTCGACAGCCGTCTGGAGACGAGCGATTGGAGCGAAACGGTGAGCTTTTCGATTGGTGGCGCGGTGGTTGAACCGGTGGCAGTCGATCCCGTCGCAGCCGCTTTGGACCAACTGCTGACGTTTGAATTCGACGGCCATGGGTTGATCTAAGCATGGCATCTAAACCAATCTTCTCTCGGTCGACCGTGATCACGGCGTCGACGCTTTATCGCCGACGAGTTTTCGCATCACGGTCTCGGAGACGTCGCGAATTGTGTCGGAGACCGCCGCATTGTGGTCCTGACTGGCCCCGCTCGGAAGCGTGTCGAGCGGAGTGGTTTCGGCGTCGCCGACGTTGAACAAGTATTTGACCGAATCCTCCGCTTCTCTTTCTTTCCCGGTCTAAATGCGAGTTAATCCCGGCACACCCTGCCCCGCTTTCTTTCCCGGCATTCTCTTCTTTTTGACCATGACGACAGGATGTGGTCGTAATCTTGCCAAGGAATCTCAATGTCGAAACGAAAAACACAAGAAAACGATGCCGAAGTCGACCAGTTTCTTGCCGACATTCAAGACGACCAGCAACGCACCGATTGTCAAGCCGTGCTCACGCTGATGAAGGAGTTGACGGGGGAGCCGGCCGCCATGTGGGGAAAGGCCAAAGTCGGCTTTGGTAGCTTTCATTACCGTGGCAAAACGTCCGAGGGGACCTGGTTCCATGTCGGTTTTTCTCCCCGCAAACAGGACCTGGTGCTCTACCTGCACTGCGAATTGGAGAAGCAAGCCGACCTGCTGGAAAAACTGGGGAAATACAAGATCGGCAAGTCGTGTCTTTACATTAAGAAGTTCGAGGACGTCCACGTCCCGACGCTCAAGAAGCTAATTAACAAAGCCTATAAATCTCCGGCGATTGCCGGTGCCACCATTGACTAGCTAGCTAGCTAAGCTAATTGGACAGCGCCACTTCGGCGTTCGCTCGTTTTACCGCACGCCGTAGGCACGCGCGTTTGAGGAATGAAGACGCGGTCCCATCAGTTTTTGGTAGTTCGACCGCGAGATGTCCACAAACGCGCGTGCCTCGGCGTGCGGTTAAACGAGCGACGTTCACGCCGAAGTGGCGCAGTCCAACTAGGCCTTAAACAAGCGAGAGTCGAGCTTGAAA
>JAQBZS010000230.1 GCA_027622115.1 Planctomycetota bacterium
CGGCCCGGTTCGCCATGCGAACTGGCGGGCTCCTTGAGGGACTTTTGAACCAGCCCCAGAGCCGCTTGCCTGTTCCTGTCTTGTCTCGAACAACTCCATGCATATCCATCAACGCGACGCCGAGATCCAGCCGCAGCTTCTTTCAACAGGCGTCATTTGCGTGGGAACCAGTCGAAGACGGTGGCATTGCGCACGGAGCGTCCGTCTTCACCGCGAGCAAATTGATCAACCGGACTTTGATTCGATCTTCGGCGCATAGATTCTTGAGCTTCTCCTGAAGCTGACCCGGAGACGAGCAAACCCATTCGTTCACAAGAACACTCTGCTTGATTGATTCCACGACCCCGGCCATTGCGGTCGGACGTGGCGACAACTGCCGCGCTCGCTTTACGAAATCGGGTATATCCCAGTTCGGTGGTACGATTGCCGCTGGATACGGGGCGTCGGGTTGGTGAACCACTTCAAAAAGATTCAAGACACCACCATGCTTTGGATTTTGCACTTCGAACGCCAACACCGTGCGATCCGAAAGCTGCTCAACCGGGATCGAAACATCCAGATTGGTTTGGTTTTTGAGTTCTTCAGCAGCTTCTTGCAAAACTTCCAGCGGTGAAAGAATGACTTGGGCGTTGATGTCCGCAGGCCAGAATGACATGAATCACCTCAAACTCAATAAGATCGGAAAGTGGTCCGACGCCAATGATCGATTGGGACGACCACCGCTTGTCTCCAGCGATGTCGAACCAAATGCCGAAAGGATGCTTACATTGTCGAAGCGCTTCACCGCATCCGGGCGAACCAGAACTTGATCGAAGATGTTCCACCCATACATGCCCTTTGATGACGAACGATTATAATACGTTCCGGCTGGACCGTCTGTTCGGTCACCGAACGAACCCCACATGGGATTGTAGAAGAATCGGTATTGACTCCCCTGCACGGTTCTTTCCCGGCGCGCAGTGCATGCCTCGGTCATCATCGCGTTCAGTCCGGGCGCGAGATTCATGATGGGATCGAACGGGTTCATGTTAAAGTCGCCGATCAAGATCGTACGAGTGTGCCCAATACGATCTTCGTGACGGCAAATCTCACTTGCCAAGAGTTGTACTTCTGCCGCTTGTTGAAGTTCATCCCAGTTTCGCTTTTCAACGACGTGAACAACGCCAAGTAGAAGTTGTTCATTGCCGAAGCGCAACCGTCTCAACGAAAGCCGATTGCCGCCGTAGACTTCTGAGAGATCGAAGCTCTGCACGCGGGAATAGACTTGGAATCGCGTCTCGGCGCAGCGAGGCATATGAAATTCCGCCGAGGCCCGATTCTGCAATGCCGCCAGAGTGTCCTCCCGGCGTGCTCCGTTTTCGAGAAGAACCAAAACGTCGGCAGACACCTCGATCATCGCTTCAATGATCAAGTCCGTCCGATTCTTCTTGTCGATGTTCCAGTAAAGGATTCTCATGCTGATTTCGTGCGCGTTCCAAGTATGAACGGATCCATTGCTTTGGTACTACAAGGATGCACCTTCTTACATTGCCTGCGCGATCAAACTCCGTCAAGCGACGTGGTTTGCGGTCCCAGCGGTTCGTCCAACTCCAGATGGCGTCCACGAAGTTGGAGTGACACGTCCGCCGCCCTACGATGTGCTTTCCCATTCAGTGACGCCAGCGGAAGGAATGAACGGTGAAAGTGGTGCTCGCGGAAAAGCCGTCTGTGGCGCGAGAGATTGCCGCGTTCCTCGGGGCCAAAACCAAACGCGACGGTTACTTCGAGAACCGCGACTACCAGGTCACCTGGGCACTCGGGCATTTGGTCGGCCTGAAGGAGCCGGATGAATACGACCCGGCTTTGAAGAAATGGTCACTCGCTCCGCTGCCGTTCGTCCCCGAGCGTTTTGAGCTGAAACTGCTGGGTGACCGCGGGGCTCGCAGGCAGTACGACATCGTCAAGCGATTGTTCAAAGCCGCCGAGCAATTGATCTGTGCCACCGACGCCGGCCGAGAAGGCGAGTTGATCTTTCGTTACATCCAAACCCTGACAGGCTGCTCGCGAAAACCGTTTCAACGCCTGTGGCTCAGTTCGCTCACCCGCGACGCCATTCGTGACGCGTTTCGAAACTTGCAGGCCGGCCAGCGTTACGACAACCTCTACGACGCCGCGCGATGTCGCTCCGAGGCCGACTGGATCGTGGGCATGAACGCCACGCGATGCCTCACGGTGCATCACGGCCAGCGCGGGCTGCTGTGGAGCGCTGGTCGAGTCCAAACGCCGGTGCTGGCCATGATCGTTCACCGCGACGACGAGATTCGCACGTTCCAGCCGCAGGCGTTCTGGGAACTGATGACTCGCTACCGAGACGTCACCTTCAAATACACCGGTGATCGCTTCTCGGAACAGGCCGCTGCGGAAGCCTGCTTGCAGCAGGTCATCGACCAGCCGTTGGTGATCGGACAGGTGAAGACCCGCCGCGAACGGTCGCAGCCGCCGCAGCTGTTTGATCTCACCGAACTTCAGCGCGAGATGAATCGCCGCTACGCGATGTCGGCCGCCGATACTTTGAAGTGGGCTCAGACGTTGTACGAGCAGAAACTGATCACGTACCCGCGGACCGATAGTCGGTATCTGACCAACGACCTCAAGCCCACCGTCGCCGCGACGCTGGAACAACTGCGAAGTCTGAAGCCGGTCGAAATCGGCAAGCTGAATCTGCAGCAGCTGAACTTCACCGCTCGCATTGTCAACGACAGGAAAGTCACCGATCACCACGCAATCATTCCCACGGGTAGTCCGTCCGGTGCATTGTCCGGCCCGTTGCAAAAGGTCTACGACGCGATCGTGGTTCGGTTGATCGCCGCGTTCTACCCACCGTGCGAAAAGGACATCACCACGGTGGACGCGGAGGCCAATCGAGTGCCGTTCCGGGCACGTGGCGTGCGAATCGTTGCTCCAGGTTGGACGGAACTCTACCCGCAGAAAAGCCGAGTAATTCACGATCCGGCGACTCAACGGACGGAGACGACGACACGTCCGACGACGAGCAGGAGTTGCCGACATTCCGCCCAGGCGAATGCGGGCCGCATGAACCGTTCGTCAAGGAAGGCGAAACCAAACCGCCCCGGCACTTCACCGAAAACACACTGCTTGGAGCGATGGAAACGGCGGGGAAACTCGTGGACGACGACGCCATACGCGAAGCCATGAAAGACCGCGGCTTGGGCACGCCCGCCACGCGAGCCGCCACGATCGAAACGCTGCTCCGCCGCAACTACATCAGCCGATCGCGGAAGCAGTTGACTGCGACGGATCTCGGACGATTCCTAATCGCCACGATCAACGATCCGAACCTGAAGTCGCCGGAACTTACCGGCGAATGGGAAGCTCGTCTCAAGCAAATCGAAGCCGGGCAACTCGCAGCCGCCGAGTTCATGCGCGGCATCGTCGGGTACGTGCAAGGCATTGTGTCTTCCGCCGATCGGAAGCCCGTGGATGACGCGGGTTTCGGCGACTGTCCACGCTGCGGCCGGCCGGTGATCCAGGGCAATCGCGGCTACGGGTGTTCCGGCTGGAAGACGGGTTGCAGCTTCGTGATCTGGATGACGTATCGCGAGTTGACTCTCACGGTGCCGCAAGTTCGCGAACTGTTGCAGCACCGCATCCTAAGCCGCCCCGTGACGCTGGCGGATCAAGGCGACGTGGTTCTCTATCTGACGGAATCCGGTGCCGTGGTCGATGTGGCGGTGCCCACGTCCGGTCAACAGGGTTCGACCAAGCGTGGCGGAAGTCGCGGTCGGCGATCACCCCAACGCAAGACGGGCGGACGAAGCGCCGGCAACAGCGAGGGTGGAATTCGCACTGACGGAAATCGCAAACGCGCGCGTCGCAAACCTGCAAAGTCGACCGAAGTTACGTCGCACACCACCGGCGCGGATGACGGAAGCACGAGCAACGCCAGTCACCCGAGTGGGACGGAATCGATTGGTGCGTGCCCGCTTTGCCAATCGCCTGTCCATGAGCAGAAACTATCATTCGGTTGCAGTGCGTGGCGAACCGGCTGCAAGCTCACGATCTGGAAGTCCATCGCGGGCAAACGCATTTCGATTCACATGGCCAGGTCGTTGCTGGAGAAGGGCGAGACACAAGAACTACGCGGCTTCAAGTCAAAGGCCGGTCGCCCGTTCAACGCGAAACTGAAACTCGTGGACGGGCAAGTCCAGTTTGAATTCGACAATCAAGGCCAAGCGTAGGGGCCAATCGTGTCCATGTGATAGACTCGAAGGTTGCCGGACCGCGTGAAACGCTTCGGGTTCGTAGTGTGTGGATTGTATTATGGGCACAGGAGATTTCCATGACTGCTGACCATTTTGAGGAGACGATGATCGCCCTACTTGACCGAGTTCCGTTTGAACTGTTCACGGTCGAGTTGAATACTGGCAAACGGATCGAGATCGACCATTCGCGGGCCGCCCTCGTGAGGGACGGCAAGGCCGTATTCGTCGGCCCCGGTGGCGCCCCTCACTGGTTCGACCACGAAAGTGTGACTCAAATCATCGAAGCACCGACGAGTGTAGACGCGGATTCGTGAGTCTTGATTGATCGGCCGCTCGCCTTATTGATCGCTGCCGTCCGCCGCATCCAATGGCACGTTCATGTATTCCAGCGCCCATTCCCGCATGAATCGGACTTGCTGCGGCACGATGCGGTACACGATGAGTTCCGGGTTGTCCAAGCTGCCCAGGTATTGCCGCAACAGCGGATTTGTGTCCCAAATCTCCTGCAACATCACACGGTCCGTAACGGTTTCGGCCATGCCCGTGATGCGAACTTGGTCGTGATTTGCGTCCAAGTAACACAGTTCAACCTTGGGATTCGCCTCGATTTCTTGAGTCTTGTGATAGCTCCGCAGATTGGCCACGTAAGCCGTGAAGCCGTCCGTCCGCACGGGCGATACTGGTCGGACTCGCGGTTGATCGCCATCCATCGAAGCAAGGTACGGAAACCTGTCCGCGGCAATCACGGCTCGCGCGAGATCCGGGACGTCCGCCGGTTGTATCGGTTTTGGGAGAGGTTGAGACATCAACGATCCACTTTCGTGTAACCGGCTTTGACCGCCGCCGCTGCGGGATCCTCGAACGGAAGCGACTTCAAGAAATCAACCATGTCGTCCAACTGTTGTTGCGAGAGCTGGCTTGTTTTGCCGTGCTTGTCGCCCGCGTTGGCGGTGGTCAGCACGTCTCGCAGCGTGGCCGCTTTGCCGTGATGCAGATACGGCGCGGATCGATACAGGCCCAGCAGCATGGGCGTGTCATATTTCGGTCCCATCTTTTCGCTAACGTCGGCCAACCCGCTGCCGACGTCGTGAACCAACTTATTCTCGGGTCGCGAATCCGTAAAGAACGGCCCGGAATGGCAGGTCGCGCACTTGGTCTCGGCCGAATTGAACAAGGCTTGGCCGCGTTTGGCGGAATCACTCAATCCTGTCTTGGCGTAGGGGCTCAGTTTGAATTCGTGCGAATTCGTGTAGGCCGCCAAGGCATCGAGCAGCGGCGACAGCCCCTTATTCGTCTTCTCGAGCGAGGGATTCACTTTGCCGCGAATCAGTCCTCGCCCCTGCATCAGTTGTCCGCGGATCGTGTGTTCGAAGTCTTGAGTTTCGTCGCGGTCGGCCGACCAATGCTGCGGGTGCGTCCATGCCAGGCCGAATAACGGAGGCGTGTTTCGCAAGCCTTCGGGGTTCTGCCATGTTCTCCCGTCCGCATCGCCGTCCGGATGGCAACTCGAACAAGAAATCCAGCGGCGACCCACCATCGGTTGGAGTGCCGAATAGAACAAGACCTTGCCCTGCAAGACTTCTTCGGAGAGCGGGTTCTTGCACACCGTCACCAGACCTTTTCTCGCCATCGACTTTCGATCGTACGCGGCGATTTGAAAGTCCAACGCGTTGTAGACGAACACGGTCGAGTTGTCCGGCGAGACCTTGACGGCTCGCGGATTGCGCCCCACTTGGACTCGGCGGTTCGGCGAGATTTCTCGATAGTCGTCGTCCACGAGATTGAACACGAACATGTCGTCGGTGCCGGCAAAGACCACATAGCCCTGTTGCCCGTCCGGAGCGATGGCGACTTCCCACGTGTTGGCCACCACCAAATTGCCGAAGAACGCATCCATCGGGATTCTGCGTCGCCGGTGCTTGGCGTCGGGTCGTTGATCGACAACGGACAGAATCGGAAAGATGGAACCTTCACCGTGCGCGGCCTGCACTCGCGAACGAATGTGGGGCACGTACAGCTTCGGACGAGTCGGATGCGGCGTGATCTGACGAGCCAAATTGTCGGTGCTCGCGGCATCAACCGTTCCGACCAATTTGCCGGATTTCAGGTCGATCGCGTTCACGCCGGCGGTGTAATACTCGGAAACGAAAAGCCGCGACTTACCGGTCGCCAACGCGATCCCGCGAGTGAACTTTCCGGCTGAAAACGTGCGAGTGACCTTTTTCGACTTCACGTCGATCTCGACGACTTGTCCCGGGTAGTCCAGCGTGACATAAACTCGCTCACCGGCGGCATCGCTAACCACTCCATACGGCTCGTCGAACACAGCGATCTTGCCGACGACTCCGCCATTGTCGGCGTTGATCAGCAATACGACGTCATCGGAATACACCGCAACAGCAATCGTGTGACTTTGCCCGACAAACGACACGCCTTCCGGATGCCCACCGACTGCAAACTCGCGGGCGACCTCCAGCGATTCGACGTTGACCACGGTGACGGTTCCGGAATCCCGGTTGGAACAGGCCAGCAGTTTTCCGTCGACCGAGACATCCATCAGGCTGTTCGACAACCCTGCATCGGCGCGAACACTCAACACAATCGTCAGAATAAACGCACACAACGCGATGAGAGACTTTGAACGATGAGACTGCCGAGTCATGGTGTTTTTCGCTCCGAGCTTCGAAAGGAGTGTGCGATTCAAGGGGATGTCATTGGCATCAATTCCGGTTGATGCCAACGTTAGTCGGTGAAGGATTCCTCGGCAAAGCAGGCGAACTTGCTCGGCCCGACGCGTTCGTTGTGACGATCGAATTCTGCTTGTACCGTGAGCCGGATTCCATCCTTTTCAGAGAACCGAGGAGCACCCGATGTCGCGGACGCTGCTGTTCATTGCCGGAATCCTGCTGCCATCGATCGTGTCGGCAGTGGATCGGCCCAACATCCTGTACATCATGTCCGACGACCACGCCGCACATGCGATTTCGGCTTATGGAAGCCGACTCTCCAAGATCGCGCCCACTCCAAACATTGATCGTCTGGCCAATGAAGGCGTGCTGTTTACCAACGCGTTCTGCACGAATTCCATTTGTTCGCCTTCACGAGCCTGCGTGCTCACCGGGCAGTACAACCACGTCAACCGAGCGTTCGATCTCGGCGGCAAGGTCGATCCCGGCAAGCAAATGCTGGCGATTCAAATGGGCCGAGCCGGCTATCACACGGCGATGATCGGCAAATGGCATCTCAAGGTCGAACCGGCCGACTTCAACTATTACTGCGTGCTCGCCGGACAAGGCCATTATCACAACCCGGAATTTCGTATACGCGGCAACAAACCGTGGGGTAAGAACACGATCAAGTTCGATGGGAAGCACTCGACGGACGTCATCACCGACCTGACACTTGATTGGTTGAAGAACGGCTGGGATCGGGAAAAGCCGTTCTGCTTGATGCATCACTACAAGGCACCGCACGACTATTTCGACAATGCAAAACGCTACGAGCCATACCTCGCCGATGTCGACATTCCGGAACCCGACACGCTGTGGAAGCGAGACGCCAAGTTCGGCTCGATTGCGACCCGCGGCGCGAACGATGAACTCATCCCACACATCGGCACATCAATCGGATCACGCAACCCACGACGATCGTACTTGGACGACCTGCCGAAGCTTTATCCGGCGGAGTTTCCGCAAGACTATGACCCGTCCGATTACAGCGACGAAAAGAACACACGACTGGCCTACAACGCGTATCTGAAAAAGTATCTCCGCTGCATCAAAGGCATCGACGACAACCTGGGGCGACTATTTCAGCATCTTCAAGATGCCGGGCAACTCGACAACACGCTCATCATCTACACCGGCGACCAAGGCTTCATGCTCGGCGAGCATGATTATCAGGACAAACGTTGGATGTACGAAGAATCGCAACGCATGCCGTTTCTAGTCCGCTATCCGACGTCCATTCCCGCCGGTCGTCGCTACAACACGATCATCGAGAACGTGGACTACGCACCGACGATGCTCGACTTCGCCGGAATTCCGATTCCCGATTCCGTTCAGGGGCGGTCGTTTAAGTCGCTACTGGAAACCGGCAAGGAAGCTGCGGACTGGAAGCAGGAAGCCTACTACCGTTATTGGATGCACATGGCTCACCATGACAATCCGGCACACATAGGAATCCGCACTAAAACTCACAAACTGATCTATTACTACGGTTGCAACTACGACGGCGGATACCAAACCCCGGCGGGTTGGGAGTTGTACGATCTGGCCAACGACCCGCACGAAACTCGAAACCTCTTTCATGATCCAGCGCACGCGCAGCTCGCCGTCGAATTGAAGTCGCGGCTGGCGAAAACCCGCACTCGCGTCGGCGACGACGGCACACACTTCCCCGCCTGCGAAGCGATCGTCCAGGAATTCTGGGACTATGACGAATCCGACCAGGCTAAGGCCCGCGAGATTTCTCATCGCTACTTGCAGCGTCGACTAAAGGAACTCAAGGCGGGGCGGAAGAACGTCCAAACGTTTCGAGGGAACCAGACACCGTAAGGCGGACGATGTCACTGGCAGAAGCTGTTTGAAAGTTTCTGAGTCTACCGGATTCTATGTGCTCTCCACCGACCCCGCGTCGGTGGAAGCACGACTGACAAGCTACGGCT
>JAQBZS010000231.1 GCA_027622115.1 Planctomycetota bacterium
AATCCCGACGGCAAGAAACCGGTCGTGGGCGGCAACACATTCGTGGTTGTCGAAGCCGATGGCGACGATCTCGTCCACTCGGACGGCAAGACAGCGGCCACGGCGTGTCGGCTGATCGAGCAACACAAGCACGAGCCGTTTTTTCTCGGTGTCGGATTCGTGCGGCCGCACGTGCCGTTCGTCGCGCCGCGCCCATATTACGCCCCGTTTCCGCACGGCGAGATCGATCTTCCGCTGAAGGTTGCGGGTGACTGGGACGACATTCCATTGGCCGGCATCAACTACAAGACGAGCAAGAACATGCAGATGGATGTCGCGAAGCAAAGGAAGGCGGTCGCCGGTTACTACGCGTCGGTCGCGTACATGGATGCCCAAGTCGGCAAAGTGATGTCCGCGCTGAAATCCGCAGGACCGTCAGGTGGGCAAGGTTCTGGACGCGCTGGAGGAAGCCGGATTGAAGGATGACACGATCATCATCTTCACCAGCGATCACGGCTATCATCTCGGCGAACACGACTTTTGGGCGAAGGTCAGTTTGCACGAAGAGTCTGCAGCGGTCCCGCTAATCATCAGCATGCCTGGAAAGAGGCCGGCCGTTTGCGATTCATTTGCCGAGTTGCTGGATCTGTACCCCACGCTTTCAAGCCTCTGTGGTTTGCAGATTCCCGCTCGGATTCAAGGCCGGAACTTGTCGCCCGTGCTTGACGACCCGATGCATTCCGTTCGCGACACCGCGTTTTGCGTGAACGGTCGAGGCTTCTTGTTGCGCGAGGATCGATGGGCCTACATCCAATACGGTGAAAACGCGGCTCGCGGCGTCGAAATCTTTGACATGAAGAGCGACCCGAAGCAGTACACGAATCTCGCGGATCGAGCGGAACACAAGCAGACCGTGGACGCGTTTCGGATGCAACTCGCGGCGAAACTCAAGGACGTGCGCACCAATGATCTCGCTGCCCGGAGCGCGAAACGAAAATCGCGTTGAGTGTGCATTCCGTGTGGTCGGCGGGGATAAACAGGAAAAGTGATGACACAAAAAATAAGGTTTCGGACGTCATCCGATGACGGCATGTTTCTGTCCCCCATTTTTCTGTCACAAACTCCACAAACTCCACTTCGGTCCTAACGACCACGATGGTCCCATTCCGGCAGCGAATCCAAGAAGTCCGCGTTGATGCCCGAAATCCAAGCGTGGCGCCCGTGGACTTTTTTCAGCCTGAGCTTCGGTGAAACGACAAGCAAAAAGATGAGGCTCGCCAACAAACCAACGATGGACGCTGCAACCAACTCTTCCATGACTCGCCGCTGGCTGAGGGCCACGAAGATCCCGCCGAGACTACCGAAGAATCCAAGACAACCGGCAAGCATTTTGTTGAAGCGTCGCCGCAGAAACGTTCGGCTGTACCACACGCTGAGTACCACTTGTCTTCGGACGATCATTGCCACGATCACGCCCGGTATCAGTCCACACATCAACAACGCGATCCACACCCACGGTGGATACCAATAGAGTGTCTCGCGTTTCAGCACGAGTTCGTCGGTTTCATTCGTTTTGGGGCAGCGTCTTGGAAACTCGGTGAGATCGCCCGCGACGATTTGCCTTCCGTCTCTCGCCACATCCAAGTGGCTTCGCGCACTATCGTCCGATCGCCGAAATCGGCTGCGGCCCGTCGATTCGCCACACGTGGGACAGGCGGCGTTCGGCGAAATGTAGGCCCCGCACATCACGCATGGAATCAGTTGCCCACGTGCCGGAGCCACGGGCGCCGGGACGACTATCACCTCTTCTTCTTCGTCATCGTCGAAGTCAAAGTCCAGGCCGACCGACGCGTCTTGCCGTGCCGCGGGCGAGTCTTCCGGCTGCTGAAGCGGGACCGAGACCTTTGTTCCGCAGAAGCGGCAAACTCCGTTGTCCTGTTCACCGACTTCCGCACGACATTTGGGACATTCTGTCATTGGTTGCCCTGCTGTACGTCTTGGTGCTGAGTATCGGCTCGATTTCCGCGATTTTTATCGAGCACTTCCGCGAGTCGAGCATGGTGATAGCCTAGCCACAACACGTAACCATTGCGAAGCAACGCCGACCGTCAACCGGCGATTCGCCGAATTCGTCCGCTGCAACATTCCGGATGCAATCAGAAACATCCGACCGGCGCTAGCGCGCTAACCTGGATTGAAAACTGCGGCTAGCGCTCAATGGTCCAAGAGTTGTGGGTCTTGTGGGTGAGCCGCTGGCCGTAAGGCCTCGGGCACAGCTCGGTGCCCGGCCGCTTACGCGTCGCGGCTTACAACTCTTGGACCATTGGGCTAGCGTTCGGGCGTTGAAAAATCGGTATTGACGGGCACTTTCTTTCGAGCAGGTTTTATGCAGATCCGTAGCGTCGTTCTGCTACTGCGTCTTGCTCGCACTTCTCTGCGCTCTCCGATTCTCCGCGTTGATTCTTCGTGTTCGCGACAGAATCAACGCGGAGAATTGGAGAGCGCAGAGAAAATGCGGACCACAAAACCTGAGTAAACCCGATCCGCTGTCAAGGCCGAATTTTCAACACGCTAGGCTACGCTAGGCGCCGGTTTTTCGTCGGTAATCTTCGTGCCCACACACCGGCGGATGGCCTCGATTGGAACGGCGAGGTGAAGCGTTCGCTCCGGCAGGCGACTTGTTGAGAGCGAAGCGGTCGTTGAGGAATTGGCCAAGCGACGAGTAAAACTCGGACACGTCTGAACTGCGTGGAACGACTTGGTTTCCACGGCGATCTTCCGATTCCCTCGTTCGGCCAAGCAACTTCGAAGTGATGCGGGAAAGAATTACGAATGAAGAACCGAATCTCGCCAAACAGCATGGACCGCAGCCACACCGTTCATCCACAGGCAGGCTGTCTTTGCTGCGTTTTGTTCCTATGCACGTTGCCTGCAAACGCCGATGACCTCGACGAGTTTCGCGTTAAGCGCGCCGAGACGTTCGAGTTCACGTCAAAGCCACGGGTCACATGGGCTGGTGATCGAGTCACGATTGAATTCACCAGCAAGGCCTATTGCGATGCCACGGTCGTGATTGAAAACAGCGGCGGCAAGATCGTGCGGCATTTGGCGAGCGGCGTTCTGGGTGACAACGCTCCGGTTCCATTCCAGAAACGATCCCTGCGGCAGACGCTGATTTGGGACGGCAAGGATGATCAAGAACGCTACCTCGACGACAAACAACTCCTGACCGTGCGCGTGTCGCTGGGCTTAAAACCGCAATTTGAACGCACGCTGTTTTGGAGTCCCCACAAGCGGCTAGCGAATGCCTGTCCGTTGATGTCGGCGACCGCGGAAGGCGTTTACATTTTTGAAGGACGAGGCTCGGACCAAGTCAAACTGTTCGATCATCAGGGCGACTACGTCCGCACGATCTATCCCTTCGCGGCGGAAAAGTTGCCCGCAGCGCGCGGTTTGGAACTGCATCAATTCCCGCAGGACGGCCGACAACTGCCGATCAAACATGGGTTTGTGCAAGCGTCGTTGTTGACGTCCGGCACGAGTGCCATCTTTGCCGGCAAATACAAATTCGGCACCGGCTTCGCCGCGCAAGTGATGGCGGTGCAACAAGGACGGATTGCACTCGGTTACGACTACATCAACCGTCTGGCGACGGACGGAACAACGGGCGGCCAAGACCTGAAAGGCCCAAAGATCGGTTTGACGGTGAACTGGCGCGGCTATGGCGGATTCGGTGGCGGCGAGGAGATACTGGCACCGATCAGCGCGGCACTGAGTCCCGACGCCAAATGGCTGTACTTGACCGGATTCATGTGGCGCGAGACTTATGCCCGAACCGGTGGTTGCTATCAGGCGGTGTTGCGACTGCCGTACGACGATGACGACGCCAAGCTGGAAGTCTTCGCGGGCAAGATGACGCTAAAAGATCACGGCAACGATAACGACCACTTCACGGTTCCTTCGTCGGTCACATGCGATGCTGAAGGTCGAGTTTATGTCGCCGACTTCATGAACGACCGCGTGCAGGTCTTCGATCCACAGGGCAAGTTTCTTAAGAGCATCAACTCGTCGAAGCCGGCCAAGGTGTTGGTGAGTCCGCTTGATGGGCAGATTTGGGTGTTCTCGTGGCCGATCTACGGGGCTTCGAACGAGCTGCTCAAGGAACACGATTTTGACTGGCACAAGGTCGCGCCGACGCTGACTCGATTTGGCTCGTTTGAGAATCCACGTCGGATGTCGTCGACACCGCTGCCGGTTCCGATCAGCCTTCGCGGCTTCTTTCACTCGGGTGTGTTTATTGATGCGGCAGTCGATTGGTGGGCCAAGCAGCCGACGCTGTGGCTGTCGACGAAGAAGTACGATGTCAGCCGCATTGATGTCGCCTGGGGTGGAGCCGGTGCTTACGACAAACGGGCACAAGATGCTTGGCTGGTTGACGGCATTCGGCTGTTGGTCGAGGAAAACGGGCAGTGGAAGGACCGGCGAAATTTCGCCCAGGATGCTCGGCAGACCGTCCAACGTATCAAGCCGCCGGACTTTTCGCGGCAACGGCTGTACGTCAATCCGAAGAACGAAAAACTGTATATCGCTGAAGATTTTGGGTTCGATAAATCGTTTTCGCAGATGATCCGGATTGACCCGAACACCGGACGGATCGAGCTGGCCGAACTACCGTTCAATTGCGAAGACATGTGCTTCGATCAGGACGGTCTGGCGTACTTGCGGACCGATACGTTGGTCGCTCGTTATGACTCGGCGACATGGGACGAGAACCCGTGGGACTATGGTGAAGAACATGAGCATGTGGGGTTCAGTTCCAGTGCGGGGCGGCGACGGGCCAAGTTGATCTCGGGCCTCGGCATCCCCGGGCAGCGTCCCGTGTGCTGGAATGCGGGAGGCATGGGCATCTCGCCCAAGGGTCACTTGATCGTTTCGTGTTGCAGCCGGGAGCAGGTGCCCGATCGCCGAGGGGCGCCGAGCGGGCCGTGGGAACGCAGCCGCAACCAGACCGGCGGCAAGCCCTATACCCCGACGATGTATCCCGGTCGGGCTCGCTGGCAGGAAATCCATGTTTGGGATCGGCACGGCAAACTCGTTCACGAAGATGCGTTTCCCGGCAGCACAATTCTGAACGGCGTCGAGATGGACGCTCACGACAACATCTACGTCATGGCCGCGCCGAATCGCATTTTGAACGGCGAACCGTACTTCAATGAAATGTCGGGCACCGTCATCAAACTGAAATCCAAGCAAGCCCGGGTGCTCAGTTCCAAGTCGCGAGTGTCGATCCAACTGTCGGCGGATCAACAACCTCGGCGAAACAAGGACATCAAAAGCAGCACGGCGGGAGAAGCGTGGGTCGAAGGGGCCGAGTGGCTTTACGGTGGAGTTGGGTATGGCGGTTTCAATACGTCTCGCGCGGGCGGCGGTTGCCACTGCTGGAATTCGAAGTTCGCAATGGATTTATTGGCCAGATCGTTTGCGCCGGAGATGGATCATTACAGCGTGGCAGTCTTGGACTCTGCCGGAAACCTGATCTTGCGGATCGGCCAGTACGGCAACGTGGACGACGGCCTGCCGCTCATTACGCAAGGTGGTCCCGAGAATCCCCGCTCGATTGGCGGTGATGAAGTCGCCTTGTTTCATGCGGGCTACGTGGCGACCCACACGGATCGTCGGCTGTTTATCGCCGATGGCGGAAACACTCGCGTCTTGAGCGTCCGCTTGGATTATCACGCAACCGAGACCGTCCCACTGCGAAGCGTCAAGGAGCAAGCGGGACCGTGAAAACGTGCTGGAATTGTCACTCAATAAAAAACAGCCAACGATGCGAGATCGCTAGCTGTGGATTCCGTCAGTGATCTTGGGAAGCTGTCCGCGCATGTTGGCGCGGATTCGATCGATTGCTTTAGTAAGTCGGCAGCGTTTCCAAAGGAGCAAACGCGGTTTGAGTCGGCACGTAGTACCCCGCAGCGGCGGTTTGCGTCGGAGCATAATACGCGCCCGTGGCGACGGGAGTCATGATCGGCGCGGTGGCGATTGGAGCGCCCTGCATGTTGACGCCGGCCTGAATTTGATTTCCGTAAACAGCGGCACCTTGCGGAATCGGCTGCTGTCCGTAGACGCCGCAGTTTCCACCGGGGCAACCACCAAACAGGCCGCCGCCGCCACCATAGCCGGCTCCGGGCCAACACAAACAACCGGTAAGTGATGAGACAACTGCCATCCCGACAAGTAATGCGGCAAAGCGTTTCATGACGGATTCCTTTCCAAGTTCACTGACTTGCTGTGCGGAGATGCATGCGAAACCAAAAACGGCAACCAACGATTTGGGTCGGTGAATCGCCACGCGGGTTTCCAAGGTTCCCCGCGATTGAATGGTGACACACGGTGAGAGATGAGTGCTTCCCCGTGGCGGACGCGAATCGAACCGAGGAAAGCGATGGAGGTGAAATGAGTGGAGAACGCGGTGGGTCAAAGGAGGCGTGTCGCTCTCCCGAAGGGGCGGGGAGAATATGGACAAGTTTTTTTACGGTCAAGATGAAGTTGTCGAAGTCGACTGCTACTTTGGAATCGGCCTCTTTCTCATCGTGTACTCACCCTGGAGCCCCGCGTGACCGCCGACGGCATGGACCAAACTTCGCTCAGCTTGTTGCATCGTGCTCAGCAAAACGAAGAGGACGCGTGGAGCCAATTGATTGACCTCTACGCGCCGCTGATTTGCGCATGGTGCAAACGCATGGGCCTCAACAACGACGACACGGCCGACGTCTTTCAGGACACGTGCCGAGCCGTTTCCAATAACCTCAAGACGTTTGTACCGACGCGGTCGGTCGGGTCGTTTCGGTCTTGGTTGAAGACGATCGTGCGGACCAAGGCGATCGATCATTTTCGTAAGCTGAATCAGCAACCGGCCGGCACAGGCGGCACCGACGCCCAATTGCGGATGGCAAACGTCATCGATCCGATGGATGATGACGACGACGAAGAACTGGCCGAGCAAGACCAAACGATGGTGGTTCAGCGCGCGATGGAGTTGATCCGTCCGGATTTTTCCGCGCAAAACTGGAAGGCGTTTCAGATGGTGGCCATCGACGGTTTGGCCGCCACGGAAGTCGCCGAAATGACCGGCACCAACGCCCAGGCCATCCGCCAAGCGAATTATCGCATTCGTCGTCGCCTGCGACTGGTGTTACGCGACTTGGTTGATGACCCGTGATTCGTGCTGGGCCGTCGCTTCGTCGCGGGCACTCGGACACACCCTACTGCCACCGATTTGGTCGACCGTCGTCGGCCACGCAGTCCAACCAACCCGGATTTACTTACTTGGACAGCGCCACTTTGTGCCGTATGGATGGGTTATTGCCGCCCCGAAGGCCCTTCGGGGCAAACTGTGAACATCTCGCGAACTGTTATAAATCAACGGCTTACTACAATTATTTTGGCGAAAGTGGCGCTGTCCAATTACTTATTAGCCGTTTTGACGCTAGCCACGGTTCCGGTCAATTGTGGGGAAAACCGGGGCTATCGCCCAAACGGCGAATCTACAGACTGTTTTTCCATTCGATTCAGTAACTTAGAAGCGATCTGAAAAAGGGGTCTGACCCTTTGGATGCCTCGCTAAACCCCGGCAAAAACTGAGGCCGGAGAGGGTCAGACCCCTTTTTCAGATAGCTTCTAGATCAAAGTCCCGACATGACACTTTCCTCTCTCAAAATTCGCGGCATATCGCGTGACGAATCCCACGCATTCTTGTCGGCGATGTGCGTCCCGTTCGGACTCGACCCCACGTCCGACGGGATCGAACGCTTGAACAATCGCTTTGAACTCGATCGTCTGCGCGTTGCCGTGGACGGCGACGAAATCGTCGGCACATTCGGAACGTTCAGCCTGCAAATGACGGTGCCAGGTGGAAAGTTGCCGGTTGGGGGCACGACCGTCGTGACCGTCATGCCCACGCATCGCCGCCAAGGTGTGCTGCGTGCTCTGATGACGCAGCACTTGCACGAACTGCACGAGCGGGGGGAAGTGCTGGGCGCCTTATGGGCTTCGGAAAGCGCGATTTACGGGCGATTCGGTTACGGCATCGCCACCGAAATGGCACAGTTAAAACTGCCCAAGCCGTACGCGCGAATGCAGACCCCGATCGACATCGCCGGAAGCATGCGCCTGCTGGACAAGCCGCAAGCGCTCGAAATGTTTCCAGCTATTTTTGACGCTGTCTCCGCTGAGCGCCCCGGCATGTTCGATCGATCCGCGAGCTGGTGGCAACATCGAACGCTTGCGGATTATGAAGATCACCGCGGCGGTTTCACGGCACACCGCTACGTCTTGCAGGTTCGGAACGACACACCGGTGGGATACGTGATCTATCGCACCAAACTGAGACCAGCGGACGGGGCCGGAGACGTGCGAATTGTGGAATTGATTGCGATCGATGCGCAGGCCGAGAAATCGCTGTGGGAGTTCGTGTTCGGCATTGATCTCGCCGGAACGATCACCGACGCCAACATGCCGGTCGATACGCCGTTGCGTTGGTGGCTGGAACACCCGCGCGAAATGGATCGCCGAGTCGTCGATGCCATGTGGATTCGACCGGTCGACGTCGCGGCGGCATTGGCGGGTCGAAAGTACTCCGCGCCCGGCACGCTCTGCTTTCACATGGCCGACGACCTGTGTCCGTGGAATAACGGCACGTATCTGCTGGAAGCCGACAACGACGGGACGGCGACCTGCACCAACGTCGATCAACCAGCCGATCTGCATCTGACACCGTTCACATTGGGTTGTGTTTACTTGGGCGGTCAACGCTTCCAAGACCTTGCAACCTGCGGATTACTCGTGGCGAAGCCCGAAATCCTGAAGTTGGCAGACCGCATGTTTGCGTGGAATCGACAGCCGTGGTGCCAAGAGATCTTTTGAACTTTTCTGACCCTACCGTTTTCTATG
>JAQBZS010000232.1 GCA_027622115.1 Planctomycetota bacterium
TGCCGTCTTCCACGAGTCTCGGTCGCACGATTTCCGCCAGACGGAAATGTGTGTCCGTGAGTGTGGCTCGGCGTAGTTTGCCGCCGGCGTGGATGTTGCTACGCATGTCGTCGCCGGTTCGGATACGGCGGAACGCGGCGTAGCGGCCCTTGTGCTGTAACGGCACGCCGTTCATGAGGAACAAACGCGTGTCGCCTTCGGCAGCAGCCGTCAGGTATTCCTGGGCCACGATGTAACCGTCACGCGCCACGGACTGGATGATCTGATCAATGTTGTCGTGGTCGTCCGCTCGCAAGAGGAACACGCCGGTGCCGCCCGAGCCCTGCAACGGCTTCAAGACGGCAGTGCCTTCCTTTTCGGCGAACTTGCGGAGACGGCTCGCACTGCGAGTGATGAGCGTTCGAGGGCGTACGGTTTCCGGGAAGCTTTGCAAGTAAAGCTTGTTCATCGCCCGAGCCAAGCCGTTGGGATCATTGAGCACGATGACGCCGGATCGCATGGCTTCGCGAGCGAAGTGGATGCCGGCGTGTTGAGCCCAAGGCGTCTGCACACTCGGATTGTTTCGCAACAACAGCACGTCAAGGTCGTTGATCGTAATCCAAGACTCGATCTTCTTCTTGCCGTTAATCGCTTGTAGATACTTTTCGTCCGATGGATAGTTTCCTGTAGGTACCGAACGCGCAAACGCTCGGATCTTGTCATCCTCATCGAAGGAGAAGTTGCCGGAACTCATGATGTAAACGTCATCGCCGGCGTCGGCACACGCAGCTGCCAGACGATACGTCGTCTGGCCGGTTTTTGTGGTGTCCATCACATTGACGACGATTCCAATACGCATCGCGATCCCCTGTTATTGATGTTGGCTCGCGGCTTCATCGGCCCCATTCGTCCCATAAGTCCCGTGTCATGCGAGTTACTGGACAAATGAGACGTATGTCGTTGGGCGAAGCTGCGATCATGATCGGACTCGAACGCGTGCAGGCCAGCAGCCCCACGCAACGACTGAATCGTCAGCCGCCGCACGAGTCCTACAGCGTACACATGTCGATGTTGTCGAAATTGCGTCCGTAGAACTTCATGTATTGGACCTTGCGATCCAGAGCCTCGATCACGGTGTGCGTGAACCTAACGTTGGCGAAGGTTTGGGCGCTGCCCAGACCGCCGGGGCTGAAGACGTTGATTTCCATCAACTTGTCGCCCACGATGTCGAGACCGACCAAAAACATGCCGTCTTGGACCAGCTTCGGTCGCACGATCTCGGCAATGTGCAATGCGACATCATCGACGATTGCCGCAGCCTTCTTGCCGCCCGCATGGATATTGGACCGCATGTCGCCACTGGTACGCTCTCGCCGGAATGCGCAATACTTACCCTTCACGCGCAACGGTCGTCCATTCATGACGAAAAGTCGCATGTCGCCTCGTTCCGCGGCGGGCAAGTATTCCTGGGCGATCACGAAGCCGTCTCGGCTGACGGCGTCAATCATCTGGTTGAGATTCGGAATGTCGTCCGGTCGCACAAGGAACACGCTGGCTCCACCGGAACCTTGCAGCGGTTTCAACACGATCGTGCCGCCTTGCTCGTGTGCAAACGCCTTGATATCGGCGTTGTCGCGAGTGATTAGCGTTTTCGGGCGGACTTCTTCCGGGAATAATTGGAAGTACATCTTGCTGGCCGCTTTGGCCAAGCCGCTCGGATCGTTGACAACAATCACGCCGCGCCGCACGGCCAAGCGGGCGAATTCGGTGGCGGCACCGGACGCCCAAGGCCGCTTCAGGTAATCATCGGACGGCACGTTGCGAAGCATCAGCACGTCGAGATCGTCCACGCAGATACGTTCACGGACGGAGTCTTTCCCTTGGAGATCTTTGAGGAAGAGTTCGTGGGATTTGTATTTCTTCTTCTTGACCGACCGAGCGCTCGCGCGGATTTTGTCGTCAGGAGAGTAGGCAAAGTCACCGACGCCGAACGTCCATGATTCATGGCCTTGATTCACGGCTTCCTGCGCCAGGCGCGTCGTTGTGAAAGCGGCTTCTTCCGTGGCCACGTCGTTGACACAAAAGCCAATACGCATTGTTCATCCTCGTTCGAGAAAGAGTTGCGACCCGTTGCCGACAAGCGACGGGCCAAGTATCGCGCTGCTTTCATGCACATCACGTCGATGTGCTTTAGACAACTCGCAACAAGAAACTCACCCAGCCGAAGGATCCGGACGCTATCGCGTGGCGGCTGAATTCATCAGCCGCGAGCGCTAGCCCACGGTTTCCGGGGATGCTGTCAATTGCGGGTACCTTAAGTCTTCGTCGGTATTCGGAAAAATCGAAAGCCGACGCTTCACCGCCAAATTGGCGCGGCGTTTTATGTTGACTCGCGGATCAAGTCCACAAGAGAAGTCGTGTGGCTGCGAAGTTGAGCCAATCGTGCCTGCGCGTCTTCACGTTCCATATAGCGCGGACGCAGTGGAGGCGGTTTGAGCACCTTGCGATGTTGCAGCTCGCGAATTATTGGAATGTGATCCACCGCCATTTTGCCCACGAACAGTGGTTCCAGATCGCCGCCGCCTTGGACGTATTTGACCATTTCTCGAAAACCGCGGAGGTAGACGGCATCCTTGGTCAGCCCGCCTCCCCGAAAGATTCGCATCGTAATGCTGTAGGCAGCTTTTGGGTTGAACTCGTAAGTGCGATCCAATGCTCGAAACGTATCGACAAAACTCGCCCCGTCGATCAGCAACTTGGCCGCAACGACTCGCCCGGCGAGTTGCCGAATTCGGAAACGGCTCAGCCCGCCCACCAAGTACTCGGCCAATACCGCCAAGCCTTCTTGAAGTTGTTCGTAGCCCGCCAGTCCTGAATACAACTGACGAAACGGCTGCGCCCGTCCATTGTGGTACGTCACCAAATGCGTTCCCACTTCATGCTGTATTAAGGCGTCAATTCGATTTGCGGGGTTGCTGCTATGTTTGTTGATCAGCAGTTTTCCGCGGGAAACCATGACGCCGGCGACCTTCGAATTGACGACGGCCGTCGCCCCAAACGTCGGATCGATGGCTCGGTAGTACGCGAATTCCTCGCGTGCCCGCTCCGCAAAACCTTCGGCGTTGACCGATTTGCCACCAGTCTTGCCGAGCCCGACGAGTGGCAAGTCTTCAAGAATTTGTCGAGCCAGGTTATAGAGCGAATCTGAAACATTTCCGAACAATTGCACACTGCCGAAAAGAAACCGCGGCGTGTTGCGATCGCGAAGCATTGTAATCTTGCGATCCAACTCGTCCTGTTTTTCTCGGAAGATGTTGGCCAGTGCCGGGTCTTCAATGCGTTCGATCTTTGCGGCATACAATTCGCGTTTGAGCAAGTAGGGGTCGAAGGGCAACGGCAGGTAGTGAAACTCGGGCGGCTTTTCGAATTTAGCGCGCTTGAACTCATTCCAGGCATCGTGTGTGTTGATCGGCGTCACGCCCAACAGATAGTCGAACTGATTGCCGACGTCGGCCAATTGTCGATCCACATCCCAGACGGCCTTGACCACGGCCCGCCGCCCGAGCACGTGAAAGTGCTTCGGCGAGATGCTGGTTCGTTTCTTGGCAAACTCGAAGAACGCCCGACGAATTGCCAAGCTGAATCGGCGCTGAAACGTTTTGAGCAACATCGGGAATTGCCGAGTCGGCCCGCTGGAAGACTCGTCGCGATACACCGGTGGAACCTCAATGCCGATAGTCGCGCACTTCAACTCGGCGACTTGCGCTTTCAACAACAGCGGCCTCATGCCGTGTGGTCGCCGACTGCCTTCACGATCCACCTCGACTTCCACTGACTGCTTCAGCACTTTGATCCGCAATAGGTGTCGCGTCAGCGACTCCACGGTGCTGTCGAGGTTGTTGCTTCCCGGCGCCGTCACATTGAACGAAGGCAGCACATTGACTGCGCGCGGGTTGACTTCCTGACCGGGATCCGTCTTGGCCCAGATTTCGAGGATCAAAAACGCTCCGAACTCCTTGGTGCCGACCCGAGCGATTTCGCGAACCAATTTCGCCACGTGGCGATGCTGCCCGGAGGAGCCGGGTGCCACCAAGTAGGAAGCCTCGCCAGTCACCAGGCTCTCGGTGCCGGGGTCTTCCGCATCGGGCGGCTGACGGTAGACGCAGAGAAACGGCAATTGTCGATCGATGTGGACTCGCCCATTCTCCGGCAACACACGGCGAATCTGTTGGTTCGCACTGAATCGTTGACCGACATCGGAAATCAGTAGATCGCTGATCTGTTCGCGACCGGACACTTTTTTCTTCACCGGTCGCGAACGCTTCGCTTTGATCGGTTTCTTGATTGTCGGTTTTTTTACCGGCTGCTCGTCCGGATGGGACATCTCGATTGTCTCGCTTCGTTCCAAGAAATCTTGCTGCCGCAATGAGCCATCAAACGAAAGTCTTTCGTCGAACGACGGGTTCGGAATTGGCCGCATTGGCGCGACCGTTGGCGGATCAGTGATGTAGGCGATTGCCGCCATTGTGCAAGACTCACGAAGGGATTGGCTGCGAAAGACGGCGAAATCACGCGGATACTCGGGTGAGAATCGGCATGCCCGGTCGGTAAGGCTGACGCCGCACGCGGAACTAAACCGATACGGCGGTTTCCCCAAGTTCCTGGCGAACACCGGACGCCGCCCACGCCAATGCCGAACCGATTTGATCAACGAGCGCGGGATCGGGTTCGCTGCTCCATTCGTCCATGAAGAATTTCTTGAACTCGATGGCGATACAGCAACCGGTCTCGGGGAATGTCTCATGGACCCACTTGGGATGCTGGCCGCCCTGGAACTTAACGTTTTCACGGACGTCGAGCTTCCCGGTGCTGAATTCGAATTCGCTGAGCGAACGGATGACATGGTCTACCACGGGAGCCCACTTCGCTCGGTTCATCGTACCGGTGCCGATGTTGACTTGCGGATTTCCAGCCGAGTCGGCCGGCGGGCCGTCCGGGCCTTGTCGTCGATGGTTGTAGGTGTGCAAGTCGAAGACCACAAAGTGGCCGTATTCCTTGGCCTTCTCGGAATAGACCTGATGCAGCCGTTCGTAGAAGGCGTCGTACTCGGCCAACGACCGGTCGCAGACATCATCCGGGATTCCGTCACTCCAGACTTTCAGGCCCCAAGCGTCTTCGGGAACGCGGTACACGGCTTTTTCGCGAACGCGATTGAGATCGACTTCGAATCGGCTGCGTAGCCCAATGATCCGAGTCGGAGCGGCGGTGGTCCAATGCCCCGTGTAGGGGTCTTCTTCTCGTTCGCGTTCCTTGTCGCCAAGGGAGAACAACTTCACGACTTCTTCACGAACCTGATGGCCGTCATGAATCGCAGTAGCAATCACGGGACCATCACCAATCGCTTCCGTCCAAATGAAATCTGTCATCCTCGGTCGACCTTCGTTGAAGTGAGGTGGATATCGGAATTCAAGCATTCAAGAATGCCGATTCCGATCGCGCGAAAGCCCGACCGCCTATCGTTGAGCGAGCGAAGCCGGCTTTTTGATGCTGGGAACGTAAGGCAATCACCGTGCCAATTCCCGAAATTCAAGCATTTTGCAGATTCGCCAACACCTCATCACACACTCGCCCGCATGCGAAGCGGAGATTGAGGTCACGAAATGACCGGCGAGCGCGACGGTCGACCAGTTGGACCGATTCCAATCAAGTCGTTGGAACTCATCGTGCTCGACATTCGAGCCCGCGACAGTCTCAAAACGTATCTACGAACCACACCCCGACTTCATGTGGGTGACGAAATCGGAATGGAAGTCACTCATCCCCGCGAATCCCAAGGTCGGAGAGAAATACCGCTTTTCCGAAAGTGCCGCATGAGTTCTGTCCCGTCACAGCAGGCACCGGTCAATCGGCGACAAGGCAAGGTGCGTCGGTCTCGAATAGCTCTGCCAACGCCACGGCTGATACAATATTTGGCCGTCATTCCAGCGGTGTCGATCCACCACTCCCGCCTCAACAATGAGTTCTCGCCCATGAATCTCCGACTCGCAGCTTTGTCGGCTGTCGCGTTGTTTGTCACTCACGCATCGCTCTTTGCCCAAGCTGGTGACGAGGTCGCCCCAACAGGCGCTGAAGTCGAATTCTTCGAAAAGAAGATTCGGCCCGTGTTGGTGGAACACTGTTACCAGTGTCACTCGGCCGACGCTCAAAAGAACAAGAAGCTGAAAGGCGGCCTGTTGCTCGACACTCGGATGGGGCTGCGGGCGGGCGGCGAATCGGGGCTCGCCATCGTGCTTGGCAAACCGGGCGAGAGTCTGCTGCTGTCAGCGCTACGCGGTGGCGGAGACGCGACCCAGATGCCACCGAATGGCAAACTGTCGGACGCTGTGATCGCAGACTTCGAAACGTGGATTCGATCCGGTGCAGCCGATCCTCGCGACGATGCAGCAAAGGAGGTCACGTCGCTCGATTGGAAGAAGGCACGGCAGTTTTGGGCGTTTCAAACACCGGTCAAACATGCGACACCGAAAGTGCATGATGCGAAGTGGCTGCGGAACGATGTTGATCTGTTCATTTTGGCCGCATTGGAACGGCGTGGACTCAAACCAGTTCGCTCGGCCAGCAAACGCGAGTTGATTCGACGCGCGACATTCGACCTCACGGGGCTGCCGCCATCGATTGAAGAAGTCGAGGCGTTCGAAAAGGACGGCTCGCCGCAGGCGTTCGAGAAGGTCGTGGATCGGTTGCTCAAGTCGCCACATTACGGCGAGCGATGGGGACGGTATTGGCTGGATGTCGCTCGCTATGCGGATGACAAGGCGCTGGCCTTCGCCAATCCATGGCCGCATGCTTGGCGATATCGAGATTGGGTGGTCAAGGCCTTCAACGACGACATGCCGTACGACCGCTTCGTCCGCCTACAGTTGGCTGGCGACCTGCTAACCGAACCGAAAACGGACTACACATTGCGGCTAGCAGGGCTGGGATTTCAGGGGCTGGGAGCCGTTTACCATAAAGGCTCCGTTGCCGAACAAGTGACGGCCGACGAACTGGATGATCGTGTCGACACGCTGTCTCGCGGCCTGCTGGGATTGACCGTCGCTTGTGCTCGCTGCCATGACCATAAATACGATCCGATACCGACTCGCGACTATTACTCGCTGGCCAGTGCGTACAACGGAGCGGGCTGGAATGAAGTCGCCATGGCGGCACCGGAAGTGATCGCCGCCTACAACGAAGGTCAGCGTCGCATCAAGGAACAGGACGATGCGATTCGCACGTGGCTCCGCGAAATCAGTCAACGCGAAGGCCAGAAACAATTCGCCAAGATCAGCCAATACATGCAGGTCGCGTGGCGGATGCACGTCTTGCAGGCGAACGGCGTGAAGACCGCTGACGACGAAGTCGCGAAACGAGAAAAACTGCATCCGTACTTCGTGAACCGCTTCCGTGAGTTCCTTCGACCGGACAAGAAGGGCGAAGCTTTGAAACGCTTCCCTCAATTGAAGGCATGGTTCGATCACAAAGCCGCAGGCAGCGCCGACAAGAAGGTTGCCAAGTACGAGGACGTGATTGTCTCGGACGCCCTTCGCCAAATTGCCGAGACGTTGCAGGGCTTGGCACAAACGTCGCTCCAAAAGCGAGACGCGTTGGATTCCGAGTACGAGCAGGCACTGGCGCTGGCCAAGACCGATGCCGACAAGAAGCAGGTTAAACGCACGCCGCTCGGCAAAGAGCACGAGCAGTTCTTGAAGAACATCTGGCTAGACGCTGCCGGGCCGCTCCATGCGGACGACGCGAACACGGAACGCCAACTTTTGAGCGACGAAGAGAAGCCACGGCTGTTGGCTCTACGAGCGGAACTCGATCAGCGAAAGAAGGCGGCTCCAGAAAAGTATCCTGTGGCACATGGCGTCACGGGTGGCGGGTCCGCGATGCCGATCCATGTCCGAGGTGACGTGAAGCGGAAGAGTGATTCCACACACGCCGGTTTCTTGCAGGTTTTGGGTCGTCCTGAAGGTCGAGTCTCGTCGCAGCGATTCACTCGATTGGATTTGGCGAACGAGATCTGCTCGCCAAAGAATCCGCTCACCGCGCGAGTGATCGTGAACCGCGTCTGGCAGCATCACTTCGGCCGAGGCATCGTGGCGTCGGCGAGTAACTTCGGCCTGGTGGGCGATCGACCAACGCATCCGGAATTGCTCGACACGCTTGCGGTACGATTCATCGAGTCGGGCTGGTCGCTGAAGTGGCTGCATCGCGAATTGATGTTGTCGTCGGCGTATCAGTTGAGTTCAGATCAGGACACGCACAATCTGGCGGACGATCCCGGCAACCTGCTGTTATGGCGATTCGCACCGCGGCGGCTGGATGTCGAATCGTGGCGAGATGCAATCCTCGCTGTTTCCGGCAGGCTGGATCGCACCGTCGGCGGCCCGGCTGTTGGCTCAAGCGTGACGACTCACGTCCGCCGGACGTTGTATGGAATGGTCAGCCGCCGTGATCCGGACAAGATGCTGATCGCCTTCGACTTTCCCGACGCGAATGTTTCGAGCGCTCGCCGCGATGTGACAACGGTCCCGCAGCAGCAGTTGTTTGTACTCAACAGCGATTTCATGGTTCAGTCCGCAGAAGCATTGGCTCGACGGCTTGAGCAAGCGGCCCCGATGAACGAGCAACGCATCACGCTCGCCTACCAGTGGGCGTATGCTCGCGATCCGACGGTGGAAGAAGTGCAATTCAATCTGAAGTTCTTGCGTGTCGCGGCGGCAAACCGCGATGGCGACAAATTGTCGGCTTGGGGACAACTTGCACAAGCGATGCTGGCGGCGAATGAATTCACGTGGATTGACTGAAATCGAACAAGGAAATCACCATGTTCTCACGACGACAAATGCTGAGCCGCATGGGCACAGGCTTGGGCG
>JAQBZS010000233.1 GCA_027622115.1 Planctomycetota bacterium
GGGAGAACCGCACGTACGGTTCGGAGGGAGGGGCGGTCGAAACCAATCGACCGTTCCTACCCCTATCGTTTCGTCGACCGCATGCCATGGGTCAAACGAAACATGCCGCGCCAAAACCGGATCAACGATCCAGACTACGCAATCACTTCGTGCGCCACATGACCATGCACGTCGGTCAAGCGAAAATCTCGGCCCGAGTAGCGATACGTCAATCGCTCGTGATCGAGCCCCATGAGGTGCAAGATCGTGGCGTGCAGGTCGTGGACATGCATGCGATTTTCGACAGCCGTAAGCCCGAATTCGTCGGTGGCACCATGACTGTAGCCGCCTTTGACTCCGCCGCCGGCCATCCAAACCGTGAAACCGTAGTGATCGTGGTCTCGGCCCTTTTGACCTTCCGACGTGGGAGCCCGACCGAATTCGCCGCCCCAGATCACCAGCGTGTCTTCCAACATGCCGCGTTGCTTGAGGTCCGTGAGTAACGCCGCAATGCCCTGGTCACAGGCGTCGGCCAACCGCTTGTGACCACCTTTGATGTCGCCGTGTCCGGTGTCCCACGCGATGTCATAGCCGTCGATCGACAGCGAGACTTGGACCATTCGTACTCCGCGTTCTACCAACCGCCGTGCCAGCAAGCAGCCTTTGGCATACTCGGAGTTGCCGTACAATTCGTGAGTCGATTTGGATTCCTGCGTGGTATCGAATGCATCCGGCACCGCGAATTGCATGCGGAACGCCATTTCCATCGCCTGAATGCCGGCTTCGAGTTGTTGGTCGCTGCGTTGCCGTTCCAGGTCGATGCGATTGAGCTGCGTGAGCAAGTCGGCCTGCCGGCGTTGATCGGTTCGAGGCAACCACTGGTTTTTCAGATTGTGCAGAATGCGATCCGGTTGCATGTCGTGGATATTGACGTACGTTCCGGCATAGACGCCGGGCAAGAACGAGTTCCCCCAATTCGCGAGTTTGCCGCGAGGTTGTGCTCGCGGACTCATGGCCACGAAGCCGGGCAGATTCTGATTCTCGGTTCCCAGCCCGTAGACCAGCCACGACCCCATGCTGGGTCGGCCGGGCAGGACGTGTCCGAGATTCATCATCAGCATGGCACCGGCGTGTTCGGGGATGTCGGTGTGCATGGAATGGATGAAGCTAATGTCGTCCACGCACTCGCCGACTTTCGGAAAGAGGTCGCTCACCCACTTGCCGCATTCGCCGTATTGCTTGAAGCCGAACGGAGATGGGAACAGACCGTTCTTGGTGTTTCGCAACGACTTCCGATCGACGAGTTTCGGCCGCTGTCCGGCGTTTTTGGCGATCTCCGGCTTGTAGTCGAACGTATCGACTTGCGACGGCCCCCCCGGCATGAAGAGTTGGATGACGCGTTTGGCTTTGGTGGGGAAATGCGGAGCCTTGGGCAGCAGTGGATTCGAGCCTTCCGTTGCCGGAGCGTCGTTTGCCAGCATGTCGGCCAGTGCGAGCGAACCGAATCCCGCTCCCACGCGATGCAACATGTCTCGACGGTTCAACGGCGGTAGCTGGTTGCGATGAAACATCTTGGAGATTCCTCATTGAATGTCGACGCAGCCGTTTAGGACACAAGGGGCGGAGTCCGGCCACAAGGTTGGCGATCCAATGTTATCGGGATCTGCTGATCGAAGCAGCATGGCTCGGTCGCGACGCGGTGAATTGGCGGCTTACATTGCAATTCTCGTTGGCCTATCATCCCGCCCGCATTCGCCGGAGCGGTTTTTCTACTGCCTGACAGATGCACTTTTTGATACCAATCACCACCTTCCATCAATTCCAAGAGGGAATTCATGGCGACGCAACGTTCGCTCATTCTCGTGAAACCCGACGGCGTCAATCGACGGCTGATCGGCCGCTTGATCACACGGATCGAAGACAAGAGCCTCAAGATCGTCGGCTTGAAAATGCTGCGGGTTACTGAGGAGTTGTCTCGACAACACTACGCGGAGCACGTGACCAAGCCGTTTTATCCGTTGCTCGAAGAATTCATTACGTCCGGCCCAGTGGTGGCAATTGTCGTCGAAGGTCCCGACGCGATTACCGTGATGCGAACTTTGATGGGTTCGACCAACGGTCGAGACTCGGCACCCGGCACGATTCGAGGCGACTTTGGTTGCAGCCGGCAAATGAATCTCATGCATGGCAGCGACGGTCCGGAAGCCGCAGAACGCGAAATCGGCATCTACTTCCGAGACGAAGAATTGCTCGAATACTCGACATCGTTGGACTCCTGGGTTTGCGCGGACGACGAGCGTTAGACTCCCTTATCAGTCCTGCGCAAAACGGTCAGGAAATTGGACCAATCAGTCCGAACAATTGCCCGAGTTGGGGCATCCTTCTTGGTTCCGGCTCGTCCGAGTTAGGGTATCGAACAGCTTGAGTTACCACGCGTTATTGCTCGCGCAGGTTTTAGGCCGACTCCCCAAACCTGATCGCGGAGCTAGCGTTGAGCTTCAAGGCTCCGGATCAATTCGTCTGCGATTTTTGTCGCGAGGATTTTGTCGCCGAGTTCGTTGAAGTGGCAGAACGGGTCGGAATAGACCGGCTCGGTTGTCGTGGCGAACAGCATCGTCAGGTCGTGAAAGTCGACGCCTTGCTCGACAAGCCGCTTCCCGCGGTCACTCAACAGCGGATAGCCCTGGACAACGGATTTGCCGTACCCCTGAGTGGGATAGACAAAGTCGTCCCGCTCCTTGTCCGACATGGGCTTTGAACCCTTGACGTACTGATTCGGCTGAATGAAGTGGAGATACGTCATGCCGTTCGCCGCGCAGAGCCGATGCGTTTGCAGCGAGGCGTTCATCCACAAATCCGCCAAGTCGCCGAACGTCTTTTCGTCCGACGGGTTCGATTCGCGCGGCCCCGTGATGTGGTATCCCAAACCTTCTTCGTGTTTCATTTGCATGACATCGACCCCGTGCGTCAAGAACTCCGCATACAACGATCGGTCTCGCCATTGCCAATAGAGATTTAGCACCGCCGAATACCGATAAGGCGGGCGTTGAATCCACTCGGCGAGACGGATACGCGCCACCTGCAATTCAAAAACGCGAAACGCACGTTCGACTCGCACGGGATCCATGACCTTGACCATGCGAGTATGCCAGGCTCGCGGGTACGCGTAAAACACGTCGGCACTGCCGTTCTCGTCTCGATGCAGCGCGATCTCGTTATAGCCGTCGATATTGAGAACGACGTCGAACTCGGCACCCAGCGACATCAAATAGCTCAATTGCAAGATCTGCTGCGGTTGTTTGTAGCCGGATAAGGCAAGTGGAATGATCTGGACGTCGAAATCCGTGAACTTGGGGCGAGCCTTCAGTCGCTCGGATATCAAGTCGGCGGACGACTCGGCAAGTTGCAGTGCGACCGATCCGCCGACAATGGCGATCCGCAGTTGTTTCGGCTGACGCTTTTCAATGATGGGCACATCGCCGATCAGGCCGAGACGATTGATGTGCTGGTCATGCTTCGCTTCGGGATTGATGACCCATCCGAGATAGGGGTGAATCACTTCGGGCGGCGCTGAGTCATCTTGCTGGTGTACGGCGATTCGCTGCTGAGTCTGCTGGAGTTTTTCCAGATCGAAGTCGCTGAGTGCAAACACGACTCGCACGGCAAGTTCGATCGCAACCAACCCAATCAGGCACGCCAACGTGGAATAGACCAGACGTTTCGCGAGCGTTCGACTTGGCTTTGATGCGACGGGCGTTGCGGGTGTTGCTGCTGCACTCGGCGATTCGCTGTCGTGAGGCGAAGGGGTTTCGGCCATGATTCGGACTGTTTCTTGAAGTTCTTGTCAGTGAAATCCTGCGCAAGATGGTCAGGAAATTGGACGGATCAGTCCGATCAATTGCCCGAGTTGGAACCCCTGCCGCGTCTGCCCGTCACGGGGTCAACAGGTACTGCCGAACAAACGCGATGGGGCGTTTCGTGACTTGGTTTCCGGCTCCGGCTACGCCGTGATTGCCGCCCGGAATCACCACCAGTTCCGTTTTGACACCTGCGGCTGCGAGCTTCTTGTGCAGATTGGAAGCGTGTGCGAGTGGGACGATGTCGTCGTTGTCTCCATGCACTTGCATGATCGGAGGGTCGTCCTTGCTAACGAATGAAATCGGCGAGACGTCTTGAATCAGACGCGCTGCCAGTTTGTTCGCCGGAGTCCCCGGCTCGTAGCCGATCAACTGGCGATAGGCCGGATGACGGTGGTCGATGCTGCTCAGCAATGACCAATCGGTCGGGCCGGCAAAACTGACGGCGCAGGCAACTCGCGACGAATGCCGCTCGACCGGATCCTTTGAATCCGCTTTCACGGCGTCATCGTGCAGAGCCACGTACGCGGAAAGATGGCCGCCGGCCGAACCACCCGTGACACCGAGACGCTTCGAGTCGATGTTCCACTTCTTGGCGTGATGACGCACAAACTGAACCGCTCGCAGACAGTCCCGTACCTGAGCCGGATGAGTGGCAACATCGGTGAATCGATACTCGACTGCCACGACCGAGAGCTTGCCTGCGGCGACGAAGGATCGCAGCCAGGCTGGAACGCTGCTCTTCGAACCGGCTCGCCAGCCGCCGCCGTGAATGTAAATCATCGCCGGAGTGGGCGTTTCGGATTTCGCCAGATAGACGTCAACGCATTGCGACGCGTGATCGTCGGCGTAGGCCACATCGCGAAACGTCAGCTGGGCCGGGGCCTGTGCGAAACTCGGCGAGGAATCAGCGGTCGTGACTCCGACAGCGACGATGAACGTCATCCAGATCTTCAATCGAGCATTCATGTGATCATTCATGTGATGTTTTCTCCGTCATCGTGTTGGAATCGCGGTTCGGCATGCAGACATCGAGCGTGCCGAGAATACGCCGAGTGATTCTGAGCCGGAATAGGCCAGCGGTAAAGGACTGCCGAGTAGCCGATAATTCGAACGCGGTTGCTTGAGAACCTGTCGAACGCGGCTACCCTGCTGATCTCAATCTCACGATTGCGTGAAACGGTTGAAAAACAGCCGTTAATGAGCAGTTTGGGCGCTAGCTAGCAGCCCTTCTTGTTCCTCGAATGAAACCAACGGAGATCCTTGATGAAACACGTGCTGCTCCTTGGCGTGACGATTGCCTTCACCGCAGCGTTGCCACCGAATGTTCTCGCCGAGCCCAAGCCATTGGTGAAAAGCGACCGGATCGTCTTCCTTGGGGATTCGATTACGGCACAGGGCGCCGGGCCGAACGGCTTCGTAACACTCGTTCGCAAAAAGCTGGCTGCGGAAGGCGTGACGGTGATTGGTGCGGGCATCGGCGGCCACAAAGTGCCCGACCTGGAAAAGCGGCTCGATCGCGACGTCATCAGTAAACAGCCCACGATCGTGGTGATCTACATCGGCATCAACGATGTCTGGCATTCCACCCGAAACAACGGCACGCCTAAGGACAAGTTCGACTCGGGTCTGCGATCGCTGATTGAACGCGTCAACGCCGCCGGCGCGCGAGCCATCCTGTGTACGCCCAGCTTGATCGGCGAAAAGCATGACGGCAGCAATCCACTCGACAAAATGCTGGATGAATACTGTGCCGTCAGCCGAACCGTGGCCAAGGACACCAAGACGCAACTCATCGATCTGCGTCTGGCGTTCCTCAAGCATGTCAAGGCATTCAACAAGGACAATGCCACGAAAGGCGTCTTGACCACGGACGGCGTGCACCTCAATGAGCCGGGAAATGTGTTTGTCGCGAATGAAATGCTGGCGGGGTTGGGGGTCAAGATGAATTCGGGAAAAGTGCTGAGACACGTCGTGCTGTTCAAGTTTAAGGACGACGTCGAACAGGATCAGATACAGAAAGTCGTCGATGAATTCGGCAAACTCAAAGACCGCATTGATGTCATCGTGGACTACGAGCACGGCACGGACGTCAGCGTGGAAAGTTTGGCGGACGGGTTTACGCACTGTTTCTTCGTGACGTTTCAGGATGAGAAGGGCCGCGATACATACCTGCCGCATCCCGAGCACAAGAAGTTCGTCGACCTGGTGAAGCCATCGCTGGATAAGGTGCTGGTCATCGATTACTGGGTCCAAAAGTGAGCCAAGCATCGAGTCCCACCATGAGTCCATCGACGATTCGCATTGCCACGCGTTCCAGCCAACTGGCGTTGTGGCAAGCACACCACATTGCCGACTGTCTGCGTGTCGCCGGGCACAACGTGGACATCATCCACGTCAGCACATCCGGCGACCGCGACCAACAAGGCGCGTTGCGATCGTTCGGTGGAATGGGCGTGTTCACGCGCGAAGTTCAGCGAGTCGTCTTGGACGGCGACGCCGATGTGGCGGTACACAGCTTGAAGGATCTGCCGGGCGAATCTGCGGACGGCCTGTGTTTGGCGGCCGTGCCCGAACGTGCGTCTCGGTTTGACGCGTTGGTCATGCCTAGTTCATGGAGCGGCCATGCAGCGATGGTTGCCGGAGATCCGCTGGCGATTCTGCCCCCGGGTGCGCGGGTGGGAACGGGGAGTCCGCGGCGGCAGACACAATTGGCTGTCGCGCGGCCGGACTTGCAGCTTGCCGAAATTCGAGGCAACGTCGACACGCGGCTGCGAAAGCTCGATGACGGCGAATACGACGCACTCGTCTTGGCGGAAGCCGGCTTGTCTCGTTTGGAGCACGCGGATCGGATCACCTGCCGCTTGGCACCACCGCTGATGTACGGCGCGGTTGGGCAAGGGGCGCTCGGATTGGAATGCCGTACGGATGATGAATCGACTCGGCGAGCACTGGGTGAGCTGACCGACTCGCCCAGCATGGCGTGTATTACCGCCGAACGTGCGCTGATGATTGATTTGCAAGCCGGTTGCCATGCTCCACTGGGCGTGCAGACCTTGGTTCTCGGAGACACGCTGGTTCTGGAAGCCGTGCTGCTGAGCCTTGACGGCAGTCGACGGTTATTGGCTTCGTCATCAGACTTGGTAGGCAACGCGACGGCACTCGGTCGAGAAGTCGCTCGAAACCTGCTTGATCAAGGAGCGGAATCGCTCACGATGACGAGCGACTAAACTAAACCGCGCTGGCCGACCATTGCTTCGCGCGCGACCGAATCTGCGGCTCAACTCATACAACCGCTACAGCCGATTTATTCGATGACGCGCCCGATTCACGCGCAGACTCATTCGCGCAGTCGGCGAATTGCAGTCCAAACGGACAGCTTCCACAAGCACATGGTTTTGGACATGGTCCTCGCTCGCAGATTTCAATTCGCGCTGCTGATTTCGTTGGCAAGTCTGGCTTGTTCGAGTGTGTGGGGTGACGACGCACGTCCCGCAAGTGAATCCGAACTTGCAGCCGCGCTGCGACGCATCGAAACACTGGAAGCACAAGTCCATCAACTTGGCGGACGAGACGATGCCGTTGTGACGCAGACCGTCGCGACCCAAGAAGCGTGTGAGGAGTGCTCAAAAACCGCCGATAAGTGCGACGCTTGTGGCGGTCGGACCGCGAAAGAAGAACAATTCCTCTACACGGTCTACGACGGAGGATTTGTATTTCGGCCCTTTGATTCGGACAAAACGCCGTTCGAGATGAAGATCAACAGTTGGTTTCAACTGAGGTACTCGGCCTTTTCATCAGACGGTCCAAATCCCGGCCAAAACGAATTCGAATTCGAAAGAACCCGCCTTTCATTCAGTGGATTCGCTCTGTCCCGCGACCTCGAGTATTTTTTCCAAATCGACGGCGACGACAACCAAACACAGCGGCTCGATTTGTTGGACTACTATCTCTCGTATGACATCGGCCACGACGAATTTGACCTGGAATCCGGTCGGATTGGGATCCGTGCCGGACGCTGGAAAATCCCGTTCAATCGATCTCGCCACACGTCGGGTCTGAACCTGCAATTTGCCGATCGGTCGATGGCCGGTGTGTTCTTCGACATCGATCGCAGCGTCGGCATGAGTCTGTATGGCGAGGCACCCAGCCCGGTTGCTCCGGTGAATTGGGAAGTCGCGTTGATCAACGGGATTCGGACAAACGGATTGCGTCCGAATGGAGTCGGCGACCTCGATCGAAATCTCGGTGCATCGGCTCGCGTTTTTTCGGACGTGCTCGGCAAATGGGGCAGCGACTTCGAATCCGATTTGGCCTGGCACGAAGAATTGGCCGTCCGGCTTGGTGCCGGCTTCGCGTTTTCGCGGGAAGATATTTCAACCGGCCCGCGCGAGGCGGCAGGTCAGCGAGTTGTCGATGGCGGGACCACCTTGGTCAGCATCTTGCCGGCAGGGGCAAGCGACTACAGCATCTTCATGTATGCCGTGAGTGCGGACTTCCGTTTTCAGGGGTGGTCCTTGTCGACCGAATACTATTTTCGCAGTCTCGGCAGCTTTGCCGGAGCTGCGGTGCCGAATCTGCTTGATCACGGATTCCTGTTGCAAACCGGCTATTTCGTGATTCCCAAGAAGCTTGAATTAATGGCTCGCTGGTCGAGGATCATTGGGAATTCGGGGACGCTGGGTCTGAACAATCAGTCGGCGGACGAAGTTGCCGCCGGCATGGCGTGGTACATCAAGGGGCGAAATCTGAAACTGGGTTTCGACGTCACTCGCGTGAACAGTGCGCCCATCAATGACAGCGCGGTCGGATTTGCGCCGGGAGACGACGGCCTCCTGTTTCGAACGCAATTGCAGTTTCTGTTTTGATGTATCGCGTTCTCCACCGAGTCCGGGGGCGTCGCGCAAAACCATGAGACTCACTGCACATGGGACTTATGGGACGGATGCGACCGATGAGAATTGCTGGGTGGGCCAAGTGGGGAAAGGGGTCGGGTGTGCTCTCCACCGACCCCGCGTCGGTGGAAGCACGACTGACAAGCTACCGGCTTTCATCTCATCAAC
>JAQBZS010000234.1 GCA_027622115.1 Planctomycetota bacterium
ATTGAGCGCGGCGTCCACTTGAATGATCGAACGGATCGTCCAGTTCGCCCGCACTTGGAGCGATCGATTCAGGCTGGAAATGATCCCGGTGGTCATGGTCCGCTCAAGACCGAACGGATTGCCGATGGCGAACACGCGCATGCCGACCTTCAGGCCGCTGGACACTCCGATTTCAACGGGATGCAGCGTTTTCTTCGGAGCGTTGACATGCACGACCGCCACGTCGTTGATCGGGTCCGCACCCACCAGCGACGCGACGTAGCTATTGCCGTCGAACAGCGTGACTTCGACTTGGCGGGCTCCTTCAATCACGTGGTAGTTGGTGAGCACGTGGCCGTCGTCGTCCAAGACAACGCCGGAACCCGTGCCTTCTTCCGGAGTTTCCAGCACGAAAAACCCGTCGGTGCGAAGCGAGGTCGTAGTGATGTTGACCACGCTCTTGTTGACTTTCTCGTAGACGGCCACATTGACCGCTTCTTCCAAGCTCAACTCGATGGCCTGCGGCGTTTTCGGAACCGTCGGCGGCTTCGACTCCGGCACCACGGGAAATTGCGGCCCCGTCTGAGCATGAATCACGGTGCTTGGCGAACTACTCATCCAGAGCGTGAGCATGGATGCCAACACGCTGGATACCACACATCCGGCGAAGAATCTCATGGTCAATCTCCATCACACAATAAATCGGTTTGTGGGTTGGCAAGCGGCGGAGGCCGAACACGTCAGCCGTTTCGAGTCGTTTGTGGCCCGCAAACTCATGTTTCGACTGTACGACCAAATCATATAGAGTGTTTGAGAAATCGGCTCAAGACGGCTCGAATGCAGCCGATTCGATTCGCCGCCGAATTCTGCTCGCGGCAAGGAAGGCATCATGCGACGTATTGCAATTCTGACGGCAGGCGGTGACACACCCGCTCTCAACGCCACCATCTACGGTGCCGTCGAGCGAGCCAACAGTCTCGGTATCGAGATGTACGGCATCATCAAGGGATTCGCGTCGCTGCTGAACCCACGACTGCCTCACGTGCGGCTCAACCCGTTGTTCAGCACGATTCCCGAACTGAACCCGGTGCGCGGCGGGACTTTGCTCGGCGCGTCTCGAACCTACGTCGATCCGGAACAGACCGAAGCGATCAAGGCCGTTGACCAGCGGCTGAGTCGACTGGGAATCGAGGGACTGATTTGCATCGGTGGCGATGGCACGATCAACGGCATGCAACCGCTCTCCGAATATTTCCCGTGCGTGCTGGCTCCGAAGACGATCGACAACGATCTGGGTCTCAACTACATCGACGAACCCAACGAGTGGCAGAAAGTTCCAAGTAAGACCACCGGCGAATTCGTCGAAAAACACGTTCGTTCGCGAAATTCGATTGAGTTGGCCGACATGATCAACGTGGCCACTCCCGGATACGCCACCGCGGTTTTCGTGGCGGCGCAGTCGATTCAGCGGATTCGGACCACGGCGGAAAGTCACCGTCGCGTCGCCATTGTGGAACTTATGGGCCGCGACTCCGGTTACATCACGCTGGGATCGTCTTATGGCCAGCCCGACATGATTCTGCTCCCTGAAGTGCCGATCGATTTCGACGCGGTCGAGCAGCGGGTTCGCGCGCTCTACGACTTGCAAAAACACGTGGTGATCGCCGTCGGCGAAGGCGTGTAGGATTTGGAAGGCAACCAATTGGGTGCCATCAAGTCGAGTTTCGATCCGGCGGGCAACGTACTCTTCAATGGAGCCGCGGAAGCGTTGAAGCGAATCTTGGCGGAAAGATTGGGCGATACGTATTTCACGGGCAAGGATCGGCATCCGTCCGCGGACTCGGCCATCTTCACTCGAAAAGTCGGGCATACGCAGCGCGGCGGGCGGCCGATTCGGTTCGACCGATTCTACGCCGTGCAGTTGGGCGGTCGAGCCGTCGACTTGTTGACTCAGCACATGAATAACCACATTGCGACGTTGCAGTGGTCGCAAGAGAAAGGGTTCACGCTGGATTCGATCGACGCAAATAAACTGCGCAACCAGTGGGGCAGTATCCATGCCCGCAACGTGCATCCGTCGTTCTATGACGAAAAACGGTTCATGCCGTCGCGGCTCGGCGAAGCGTATCTGATGAACATCTTCACGAACGCTATCGGCTCGGACGACGTGGAATTCCTGCGATCCGATCTGTTCAACGCCGGCAATCTGACGACCCGATATCAGAGCGTGAATTTGGATATTCAGAAACGCATTCAGTATTTGAATGAGACCTAGGTGATGTGGAAACGGATTTCCCCCGATCGGCTACGGCAACTCGAACCGCGCCGCATCTGCTTGATCAAGCCGAGTGCGTTTGGTGATGTCGCCCAAGTGTTGCCCGTGTTGTCGGCGTTGCGCGAACGATTCCCGCATACAGACATCTCGTGGGTGATTCAGGCCGGACTGTCGGACCTCATCAACGGACATCCGGCTTTGACCGATTGGATTCCATTCCATCGCCACGGCGGGGTCTCCGGTTGGCTCACACTTTTGAAGACGATTCGAAGTAGACGCTTTGATCTGGTGCTCGACCTACAGGGGTTGTTGCGATCGGCCGCGATGTGCCTGGCGTCGGGAGCCGCAATCCGAGTCGGTTTGGAAACCGCGCGCGAGGGCTCGCACCTGAGTTGCCATGTGCTCGTTCCCGGGACCGGTCGTGAGGTGCCCGCACACGAACGCTATTGGCGAGTCGCTCAAGCTTTCGGTGTGAACACGCCCAAACCCAACGCAATTGTACCGTTGACATCCGACGACAACGCGTGGGCCATCCGAGAAACGGATTCGCTCCCAAGACCGATCGTCGGCATCCACGCGGGCGCTCGTTGGGAAACCAAACGCTGGCCGGCAGAAAAATTCGAAGAAGTCGCACGGCGAGTCATCAATACTTGGCGCGGGAGTGTGGTGTTGCTTGGCAGTCCAGACGAGAAGCCGGTCTCGCAACAGATCCAAGATCAGCTTGGCAACAGCGACCGCGTGCGAAACCTCACCGGACATTCGACGCTCAAGCAGCTCGCAGCGATGTTGTCGCAGATCGACATGTTGATCTCGAATGACTCGGGGCCGATGCACTTGGCGGACGCGCTGCAAACACCGGTCGTGGGGATCTTCACTTGCACCGATGCCACGCGTTCGGGGCCGGCAAGTCCCATCCACGAATTGGTGTCGACGCAGGTCGAATGTCGAGCCGGCTACCACAAACGCTGCCCCATGACCGGGTCACGCCATCTGGCATGTTTCGCGGAACTGGAAATCGAGCGAGTTTGGGCCGCGTGCGAACGAATCCGCATGGCTCGACGGATCGCCGCCGCTTGACTCGTCTTGATCGTTCAGCCTGCCGCGTACAAGCCGTCTTCCGCGAAGGTGGATGAGCTTCATTACCTCGCTGTTTGGGCAAATAAGAGAAGCGTCACAGTTTGGTTGGATTCAGACTTGCCGATTCTTTCGGAGAGTAGGTGTGTGCCGCCGGGCTCGCCAACGTTGAGTGGGGCTGGATGACGATGATACATCCAACGGAAGTGCGGAACTGACTGCGCATCCGCCAACACATCCTCAAACGCCCGCATTCCCGTGGGCGAAAATCCGCGCGCGAATGATTGGAGCTGCAACTCGGCTTCAACGTGTCACCATCACCAAGCGGGTTCAAGGTACGATCGAGAATGACGGCTGGGTTTGCTGGATCGCGAACAGTCGACGACCGTCGGCGACGTCGAATCGCGACTGAAAATGACGATGCCTGCGGTGCCGACGGGCTCCGCCAAACGGGGGGCGATGCGCCGAGCACCGCTGGTCCATTTATGATTGATGAACCATTGGAAGACGACCAAGACTTGGATGAACAATCGGCCGGCCTACTTCCGATTCGTCGGCTGATTTCGCGGCGGTATTGGAAGCTGTTCGCAGTCGCACTCCTGGTACTTGGAAGCGGCGTCGGGCTGTTGCAACTCGGTCTCATGTCCGCGCGCGGCGAGCTTTCGAAAGAGTGGAGCGTCGCAACTCCAGGCTTCAATCCACTCATCCGATTCTACTTGGTTGGGGCTTTCGGCTTGTCGGCGCAATTGGCGGTTTTCATCGCGTGGCTGCGTTCCGAGAGTCCTCGCGATTTTTCCGGGCGATATCGAGTTTGGTACTGGACCGCTGGCCTTTGCGGCTTGGCTTCACTGTGGTCCGCCACGGACTTGCACATTCTGCTGGCCAACACCATCGCGAGGCACGCTCCGGTTCCCATGCTGAATGCGGAGCAGTTGTATTGGTTGATTCCGGTCATCGTCGTGTCATTCGGCGTCCTGGCATTCCTCAATCGAGAAGTCTCCGCGTCCCCGTTGAGTTGTGCGTTTCTGTGGATGGCAATGTTGGCGTTCTCGACCTCGGCCGTGATTTGGAGCGGCTTGGCCGGAAATGTGGGTTGGCTGCCACTCACAAGTTCCGTGATGTGTGGTGCGTTTTCGATTTTTTCGGCGATGCTGTTTCATACGCGCTATGTGGCGTACGTGTCCGCGGATCCAGATCGAAATGAAGCGCCGCTTCGTCGAGCCGCGCGGCGATTCAGTGTGGTGATGCGGATGAAGCGGCGACAGCGGCGGCTACGAAACGAAGTGAAAGTCGCCAAACGACAGGCTTTTGTTGCCGAGAAACAGGCGGCAAAGTTGGCGAAAGCCGAAGCGAAACAGGCGGCGATCAAGGAAAAAGCCGATCAGGCCGCCGCACGTCAGGCGGAACGACAAGCGAAAGCGGAACTCGCGAAGGCCAACAAGCTTCGGGCTCGGGAATCCGCCGTCCAAGCATCCGACTCGGCAACGTCGCAAACCGAACCGACGGTCGCGGAAGACGAGTCATCCGATGTCCCGCAGCGTACACAGCAAATTCCGACCGATGCTAAGAAACAAACAGCACGATCAAGGGCACAAAGCGAATCTCCGACGGAGGCAAAAACCAAGGCCAAAACCTCTGACACGTCCCGCACGACCAAACGCCAAGTATCGACCGAGGCGGAGTCGGATGGCGACTTTGACGAGAGTGATCAAGACTCCGAATTCGATCGCTCGACCGATCAGCACTCGAATCAGAATCAACCAGCGGCTTCGCGTAAACAACGCAGGAAGTCGCGTCAAAAGAGACGGGCCGCATGACGCTTTAGTTATTCTCTACGCGGCCAAAGATGACTCGTGCCATTGTTTAGCGCGGCGAGAATAGTTAGAGACTGCCTGACAAATCGGGACGGCTCCTGCATGTTGTGCCAATTCAATTCCGAAGTTCAACATGTGGGGGTTTAGCGAGGCCTCCAAAGGGTCAGACCCCTTTTTTAGATAGCTTCTAGCGTTCAGGGTGTTCAATAGAAGTGGCAGGTACCCGCCAAACGACTGGAGTCAATGCGATTTCCACGATCAAGTTTGGGAGTAGACCGCCGAGGTCACAGCTCTTCTCGTTGTTCGTGGCGGATATCACCGAGAAGTCGTTGTTGTCGTCATTGACGATCAATTTGCCCCGGATATATTGGCGTTTTCAAGCGGACGTAGCTCAGTTGGTAGAGCGCTAGCTTCCCAAGCTGGATGTCGCGAGTTCGAGTCTCGTCGTCCGCTCTTGCTTCAAACCCCTGGAAACACGGTTTAGCCCCTGGTTTCCAGGGGTTTTCGCGTTCTTTGGCAATGCTTCCGCGCCGAGCTTCATCCGGCTCGCCGATCAGCTCAGCCAGCGCCAGCCGCTAGTAGCGCCCATGGCCCCAGAGTTGTGAGCCGTGACGCGTTAGCGGCCGGGTACCGAGCATGCCCGAGGCCTTACGGCCAACGGCTCAGCATTGAGCGCCAGCCGGGTTTGCGGTAGCGTTTTGAAAATCTCGGGTTGACACGGGAAACAGTTCAAGCGGGTTCTTGAACTCGGAGAGGGGGAAGGGGTCGGGTGGTTCAAAGCATCTCAGTCCGGCAGCCGGACACATCTTGGCAAGGAACAAATGACCTCAGTGTCCAGTGCACGTTCAGGTGTAATCAATTTTGTTCCTTGGTAGTTCAATGCTCGCGGCTCGAAGCGTTAGAGCAAAGGACGACTTCCGCCGCGAGCATTGAACTTTGAACCACCCGACCCATCGAACGACTGATGAAACCTCGCATCTTTATCTCGGCTGTTTCCGCCGAGTTGGCTTCCGCTCGGCAGGTGGTGGCCAACGTGCTCAGCCGCAAAGGCTATGAACCCGATTGGCAACAAGTCTTCGGCACCGAGCCCGGCGAAATCCGCGACTCGCTGCGGAAACGCATCGACGACTGTGAAGCCCTGATCCAGATCGTCGGAGACGGGTACGGTTTTGAGCGTGCCGAACCCGATCCCAAATTTGGGCGGGTCTCGTACACGCAGTTCGAATTCCTCTACGCCCAACAGCAGGGCAAGCCGACTCGGTCGATCTTTGCGGAGGACGGTTGCCCGCGAGACCGATCCGTCGCTGAACTCGACCTTCCCGCCGATGGCGATCATTCCGATCCAGCGGCGAAGACACAGGCGAGATCAAGCAGGCAACGATTTCCCGCAATTTGCGGACGACGTTCATCTCGGCATGAATTTCGCTCATTGTCCAAGCTGAACTTCGTGTGTCCAGTGGTGTCCGTTCGAATGCTTCGAATAATTCACTCGATCCGTTGCAAACGACGGCGCTTCAAGGAATCGTCCGAAACTTTCAAAATTCAAGTATCGTTATTCTTGGCTCAGCGGCGTTCGGCTATGTTGCGCCTCCCGCTAATTCCATTCGGCAGCCGTATTGGGTTTGACGGTTTGAGTCGGTTCGATTCCGCGTTCAAACGTTTTCTCCCAAACCCGCCCGACTTTCAGGCGCATGACACGCAAATTCCGTGACGCGCCCCCGCCTCATACAAGCTACTGAAATGCAAATTCGACCCGATTCCGAGCACCAGCCAGACTCTAAATCGCTGCTTGCGCGTTTTCAGAGCATCATCGCCAAAGATGTGCTCGACTATCACGCTATCCGCAAACTGACTCGCCGTTTGGGCGGTGGCGGTCAAGGTGTCGTGTTTTTGAGCGAGCGGCGTGGAGCGGATGGGTTTTCTCTGCCCGTGGCACTCAAGCTGTTTTCGCCGGAACCCTACACGTCATCGAAAAAGTATGAACGCGAAATGCAGCGGATCGCTCGCGTGGCATCGGCGGTGGCAGAGATTCAGCACGACAATCTGATCGACGTGCAGAACTTCATCAACTTCGACGGCATTCACGGCATGGAGATGGAATGGGTCGACGGCTATGACCTTCGCGGCCTGTTGACGCCGGACGCATTGGAGCACGTGCGCGAGCATGCGTCGGAACACTGCTGGGAAAAACTCACACAGCAAGTCGTCACGGAAGGCACGGTGCAGCCTCGCGTCAAGCCGGGGCTAGCGATTGCCATCATTCGCGAATGCCTGCGAGGCCTATCCGCGCTGCATCGCGGTCGGATCGTTCACAACGACCTCAAGCCGTCAAATATCATGCTCAAACGCAGCGGAAACGTGAAACTGATCGATATCGGTTCGGCGTTTTCGCTGGACGATGTTCCGTTGGACAATCCGTGTACGCCGCAATATGCCGCGCCCGAAGTTCTGCGAGGATCCGAAGGCACGCCGCAGTCGGATTTGGCGAGCATCGGCTACGTATTGCTGGAAATGCTGTCCGGCACGACTCCGTTTTCCGGCCTGAAATACACGCCGATGCTCAAGGCGAAATACGCGATCCTGGAGGAATTTCCCAAGTATTTGCCCAGCGAAGAGTTTGCATATTCAGACTTGCTGATTCCTTTGCTGCGGCGATTTGTGGCTCCCGATCCGCGCAACCGATTCTCGACCGCCGAAGAAGCCGATCGAGCCGATGACGGTGCCGCTCAATTCGAGAAGGAGTTGGTCAAGGGCGACATGTCCAGCCCGTACGAATCGGACATTCGTGAATGGATGCTGGAAGTGGATTCGGGGCTGTCACCGGCACATCAGTCCCACAAACTCGACTCCACGTGTTGGTTCACGGACAGCCGGGTTAGTGCATGACTCGATCTGGGTTCACGGGTCGCCGAGCCGAATCTTGGACCTACAGTCCGACGTGATGATGTGATATACCGCTCGCGCGTTCGGAAAAGGGACGTTTGGGATTCAAATGCAGCCGTCCCCAGGGATCTGAAAGGAGTCGAGACGATGTCGGATCTGAAATTCACGGAAGACTATCTACGACAATTGGGCGAGTTGTTGCCCAATCTGGATTTCGCGCGGATTGCGGAAGCGATCGGCTGGATGCGTGACGCGCGCGACAGCGGAAATACGATCTACATCTGCGGCAACGGCGGCAGTGCATCGATTGCGTCGCAAATGGTGGTGGACATCGTCAAAGGCGGCTCGCTCCGCAAGCCGACTCGCTTCAAGATGATCGGTCTCACCGACAGCATTTCCACGATCACGGCCTACGCCAACGATGAGGGCTACGAAACGGTCTTTGTCGAACCGTTGAAGAATTTCGCCCAGCCCAACGACCTCGTGTTTGGAATCAGCGGCAGCGGAAACAGCGAAAACGTGCTGAGAGCCATCGCGTATGCCAATGAGACCGGGTGCAAGACGATCGGTCTGACGACGGGAGATGGCGGCAAATTGAAGGACTTGTGTCAGTTGCCGTTGCTGGTGCCTTCGTCTCACATGGGACGGCTGGAAGACTGCTTCTTCATCATGACGCACGTGCTGTGCTACGCGTTCATGGAAGCGTGATTCGCCGCGGATGGGGGCGGGAGTAGCGTGTTGAAAATCCGGGATTGATCCGGTGATCAGAGGCTTTTGGCGTGCGCAGGTTTTGTGCGGATGAGGCTGGGGTCGGGTGGTTCAAAGTTCAATGCTCGCGGCGGAAGTCGTCCTTTGTTCTAACGCTTTGA
>JAQBZS010000235.1 GCA_027622115.1 Planctomycetota bacterium
CTGCTCAAAGATGGCGTGAAGGTCGCTTTCGAGAACGACGAAGGCGAAGAGACCGACGAGACGGTTCGCGTCATCGACTGGAACGATCCCGAGAACAACGACTTCTTTCTCGCCTCGCAGTTCTGGATCACATCGCCGAGCGGCATTTACAAGAAACGCCCCGACCTGATCGGCTTCGTCAACGGTCTGTCCCTGATCTTCATCGAACTCAAAAAGAGCCACGGCAAGATCGAACACGCCTACAAGCACAACCTCGCCACCTCGCACTCGTTTCGACACCAGCCTCTTGTCACAAAGGACCGAACGCCTTGACGCGCGCGAAGCCAGTTCTACCGTCCTGAGTTGGCCCGATCGAACCGTGCTTGAACCATGGGGACTTGAGCTTGATGGTCTCGCCACAGTTTGGCGAAGGGGCGGACTTGCGGGTAACTCTTTTGCTTTTCAGTACCCTCGTCAGTTCGCGGACGATTCAGATCGACAATGACGTTCCAGTTCAAGTACGCCATGAGCACGAGTTCAACCGCTTCGTCCGAATCCCGAATGTCGGCATGCGTGTCCAACACCTTTTCGTATTTGACCAGCCCGCTTTCGATCAGCGCCTCGGCCTTGCACACTTCTTTGACCAGCCCGATCTCACCTAGTTTGGTCAACCGTTGTTTGAGCGGTCCGGTTTCGACGCCAAGCGCCTTCGCGATCTCGTCAATGTGTTGCGCGCCGCTGCTACGCAAGTGCTTCAGCACCTCGCTGCCTTCATCCGTCAATTGCGCTGCCTTCACTTCCAGCGGAAGTCCGAACGTCGCCGGAACGAAGGGAGCGGTGTCACCAGTTTCGCGATTTTGCAGCAAGATGTGCCCCAGATCGGTCACGCGCCAGTGGCCGTCGGGTGAAATCAGACCGGATCGCGTCAATTCCTGACCGTTGTAAATGTCTTGATGAACGGCGGTCGTTTCCGGCAGCGATTCGACCAGTGAATACGTTTTCCAATACCGGTAGTTGACCATGTTTTGCGTGGACTGCATCTGCCGGACTTTTTCTTCAAGCGTGACGTTTTCTTCTTCAGCCACCGATTTGAGTTCTTCGTCCGTCATGTCCAATTGCAATCGCCCGCCATAGGTGTAGAAATCTTCGCGACCGAATTCGTGGATCCACGCATCGTGCGCGATTTCCCAGCGGCGTGCGATGGCTTCGTTGAACACACCCTCGCTCTGCATGGCATTGGCCATTCCGATCAGAGAATGTGCCGCCATCGAACGAAACATGATGCGAGTCATGACTCGCTGCCCGAATTCGCTTTCTGTCTCTTTCTTGTTCGCGGACTGATAGGCCCGACGTGCCACGAGATAGTTGTCCTCGCCGTAGGGATTCAGATTACGGTCCGGACCACCCTTCCAACGCGCCCGATCCGGATCGCCTTTTTTGTCGGCAGCGACGTTGGGATAGCCCTCGGGATTGAAATACATCCGGAAGTGCTTGGCCTCATCGGAACGACCGATCTTCTTGCCGAGAATCTCGCCGGAGAACCAATCGAGTTCCGAGATTTCTTCATTCAAAGCGCTACCGCGTTTTAGGAATCCCGCACCTTCCTTGACCCACCAATAACGGTCTTCCACGCCGTCCCATTGACTGGAGACGTTGTACGAAATGTTCCAGCCCTGGAAGCTCCAGACTTTGTAGTAGTGCGGCTGCAACGAGATCACCGAATCGACCGTGTTCAAGAATTTGCCCCAATTCTTGGTGTCGAAGTAATCCATTGCCTTGACGTTTTGCACGCTGGCGGCCACGCCTCGAAAACCGAGCAACACCAGATTCATCGCCGAACTGGATGGATCGACTTTGCCCATCGTGGCTTCGCCCAGCTTTTCCTTGTGTCGAATTTCGGCCAGGAATCCGCCCGAGATCGTGCCGTCTTCGTTTGGTGTTCCCGGCATCCCCAACAAAATGATGGGAATCAACAGGAACAGAATGCCGCCGAAGTACACGAGCTTGCGTTGTTGATTCGTCAAGTTGTTCATTTTGACTCCAATTCACGAATCAAGAGGCTGAAATAGCCAATCGAAAAACAAGGCAGGAAATAGCCCAATGTGGTCGCGATGCACGCCAGTATCGTGGACATGAATTGGACGTCGAAGCCGTTTTCCACCCAGGTGGACGCCTCCGAATAGTGTCGAAAGTCGGGCAGCACCCATCGCAACAGAAACAGCCCCTTCGACCCCACCTGATCGATTTTCTTGATCACGGTGGTCGTCTGACTTTCCTCAAGCGGTGCGGTCAGCGAGTGCTGTTTCACGATCTTGACGCTGCTCTCCAAAATGCCGCCACCCTTCCATTTGTCGCCGGTCACTTTCTCCAGGAAATTCATCGCCAGCCCCTGACCCAGAATCAGGAACACCAGCGTAAGCAACGTGGCCACCGGACCCTTGAGGAAGCAACTGCCGGTCACTCCCAACATGACCACCACCAGCATCGACAGCCAAATGCAGAAACACGCCTTGAAGAAGCCGCTGGCGAATTTTCGATCGGGGGCTCGCACGAACAGATCCGGTCGAGCCATCCCCAAGAACTGCCCGCTGTCGAGGCAGCGGACTTCAACGCGTAGTTTTCCGTCGACCACCAACTCGTCGTAGAGGTCGGCACTCTTTTCTTCGGCGGTGGTTTCGTCGAAGTACTGAATCTTGCGTTTGACTTCGGTGACGTTGTCTCCATCGTGATATTCGTTCACCGCAAAGGAATCCAAAGGCACGCGTAGACCGGAGTCCGGATTCACCAAGATGAAGTTCGCCCGCAGTTTTTCGTCGATTTTGCCTTTGTGCGTGCGGAACGTCTCGAAGCGGGCTTCCAGGCGCAGCGTGTCTCCGAGTTGTTCTTGGTTGATCCCGTCAAAGTCCCAGATTGCGGCTTGCTTACTGTTGCCGGCGATATAGCTGCGGAATTCCCAAATGTCGCCGGTGTTCAGGCCCTTGCTCGTCTTCTTGCCTTCACTGTCCAAGAAGATCAACGCCCCATGCACGGGAACTCGACAAGCCAGTACGTCTTCTTGGGCCTGATTCAAGGCATCCACATACAGCCGATAAACGTCCGGGAGTTTCGATTTCAGGTCTTGGGCGCTTTCGACCAGGTTGGCTTTGCCATCGACTTTGACTTCCAACTTGTCCTGTGGAATGACCAGCGGATTCGCAAACTGAACACGTTTCACGCTTTCGCCGTCTTGGACGAATTCGTCCACGCCGCTCACGAGATACGGCGACTGCCGCTGCATCCACACATATCCCACGACGGACATCACCGCCACGATGACCGAACCCACCATCGCGAAACCGAACATGCGGCCCAGCACGATTTCCGAGCGGCGGGCGGGCTTCGTCACCACCGTGTGCAACGACCGCAATCGAATGTCCTCGGGCAATCCCCAACACGAAAGCAGCAGCGCCACCGGCAGCACGATCCAACTGATCGCGGTCAATACAAAACTAATGTGAATCTTCGCGCCTTGCTGCGAGACCTCGCCCGACAAGAACCAGCCCGCAAACATGAACAGCATCGCGAACAGCACAAACACCAACAGCACTTTGCGGCGAACGGATTCACGAAACGTGAGCATGGTCAGTGCCCAGACACGTCGCGGCGAAACCAGCAGAAAGTCGGACAAACCGCGTTTGGCTCGCGGAGCCAGGCCGCGAACGCCGGTCAGCATGGCCACCACGACCGTGATGAGCGTGACCATCAAGGCGATCGCACCACCGACGATCAACCACATGAGGATGGAATCGACGAGGGGATAAGGTGTGGGATCAAAGTCCATGTGTGGCGACTCGTTGGATTCTTCGCGTGATCATTCGACAGATTTGTCTGCCGCTGAAGCCGACGAGCCGTTCACGACCCGTCGTACGAATGCCGAATTGGTTCATTTTGAACCGGCTTCGACTACTGCTTTTTGGGGTTCCGTTTCCGGAGTCGTAACGCGGTGACCCGGGCGAGTTTCGCTCTCATGGACGATCCGCAAGAACAACTCTTCCAGGTTGGTGGTCGGTTGGTCGACTTGCAGCAACTCGGCATTGTGCTTGCGAAGGACTTGCTTGATTTCATCCAACGCCGATTCGTCCAGCGTCGAAGTCAGCAATTGCGTCTGCTCGCGAGACTTCAACAGGTCGTCGACGCGGCCTTCCACTTTCAACTCGCCGGAATACAGGATCGCGATGCGGTCGCACACGTCCTGCACGTCCGCCAGCAAGTGGCTGCACATCACCACGGTTTTGCCCTGATCCTTGAGTTTCAGGATCAGATCCTTCATTTCGCGAGTTCCGATGGGATCGAGACCGCTGGTCGGTTCGTCGAGCATCACGAGATCGGGATTGTTGATTAGAGCTTGGGCCAGCCCGATGCGGCGAGTCATCCCCTTGGAATACTCTTTCAATTGCCGCCGCCGGGCATCTTGCAGACCGACCATCTTGATCAGTTCTTCTGCGCGATCGCGCCGTTCCGCCGCCGAGATATTGAAGAGGCGTCCGTAGAAGTCGAGCGTCTCGTTCGCGTTTAAGAAGCGGTAGAGATAGGACTCTTCCGGCAAATAGCCGATGCGTTCATTTTTTTCGACGTCCGACGCCGACCGGCCAAGAATCGAAATGCTGCCTTCGGACGGGAACAGCAGGCCGAGCAACAATTTGAGCGTGGTGGTTTTCCCGGAACCGTTTGGTCCCAGCAGACCGAAGACCTCGCCCTTATGCACGTCCAAACTGAGCGAATTCAAGGCACGGACCTTCTTGCGGCCCCAAAAGTCCCGGTAGATTTTCGTGAGATTGCGAGTCTCGATAACGGTCTCGGCCATGAAGCATTCCTAAGTCGTCGTGCGCGAAAGATGAAATAAGAACCGGTATGAGCAAAGTTGAGGAGAAATCCGGGGAGCGAAAAATGGAGAGACCCGTCCACGCCTACGAATCCAGTCGGCGAGACGTTGGACGGATTATGGGCTCCCGGCAACCCGCGAGTGTCGAACGGAAATCGATCCGTTTTCGGGACGGGATTGAGGCCAAAAACCGAGACCCTGCATGGGTTTCCGTCCCCATCGCGAGGAATCACTCTACGCCCCGTCGTGGGTGAATGCAATAAATCGTCACGGTCCAATTTGCCTGGCGGCGAGCCGTTTCGGACCAATTCTTTTGCTTGCTTGGAGTGGCAAGTGTGTGCGACGGAGGGAAATGCGCGATCGCCGATTTCCTCGCTGAAAGCGTGCGCGACCTCGGCGTGTCCGTCGACGAGTCTCGGATCTCGCAGGACTTGTCACTCACCGCGCATCGATTCCTCTTCGAGTTCATCAAACGCCTGATCGCGATTCTGGAAGGGGTGCCCGCCGAAGCGTTGCCGGATATCGAGGTAGATCAGATTGAGCGTCGGCACGATCACCAGCGTCAATGCCGTGGCGAAGATCAGCCCGAACGTCAACGTTACCGCCATCGGAATCAGAAACTTCGCTTGGAAACTGGTTTCAAACATCAACGGCGTGAGACCCGCGGCCGTGGTCAATGTGGTGAGCAAGATGGCTCGCAGCCGAAGCCGGGCTCCTTGGACGCTGGCCTCGAAATCGCCCACGCCGTCGCGAATGCGGCGATTGATGAAGTCCACCAGCACCAGCGAGTCATTCACGATGATGCCCGTCAACGCCACCATGCCGATCTTGCTCAGGATCGTGAACGGGTTGCCGGTGATCCAGTGCCCCACGATCGCACCCAGCAGGCCGAACGGGATCGCCAACATCACGATCAACGGCTGCATGTACGATCGAAACAAACCCGCCAGCAACATGTAGATCAACAACAACGCCACTGGAAACGCCAGCGTCAGCGAGCCGAATGCCTTGCGAGTCTCTTCGAATTGACCGAGTAACTCGATCTTCACCGTCGGATGCAACGGGGCGATCCGCTCGTCGAAGACCTTCTGAACCTTGTCAAGGATCTCGCCGGTGTTGGCGACTTCGTCATCAATGTTGCCGAAGATCGTGACCGAGCGTTCGAACTTGCTGCGCTGAATCGACGTGTAGGCATCGGCTTCGGTCACTCCCGCCACTTCGCCCAGCGGCACCCAGCCGCGTTTTCCGTCCAGCATCGGTGTGGGAATCCGCATCGCTTCCAAGTTGTGGATGCTGGTGCGGTAGAACTGGGGGTATCGCACCATGATCTTCACGTCTTCGCGGTTGCGAGTCAGCCGCCGCGCTTCCCGGCCGAACAGAGCCGCTCGCACGTGGTGCCCGAGCATCGCTTCCGTGATGCCGGTGGGTCGAGCCGATTCACGCAGACGCAGTTGAGCTTCGCGCTTGCCCTTGTCGAGGTCGTCGTCGAGATCGAACACGCCCTCGTAGTTGTCCAACTCCTGCTTGAGTTTCTCGACCACTTCGCGCGTTTCGGCGAAGTTGGAGCCGCTGACGCGAATGTGAATGTCTCGTCCGCCCGGCCCGCCGTTCATTTCCTGCCACGTAACGGAATTGATGCCGGCCAACTTGCGCGACTTTTCGCGAAACTCCGTGACGACTTCCGTGCTGGATCTCAAGCCTTGTGCTTCACGAGCGTCGGCGGTTTGCAGTTCCACCACGAATTGTCCCAAATGGCTTTGATTCAACGAACCCATCGCGCCGGCGCCTTGCAAGTCGTATTGCTGGGCCACGAACGATTGAATGTTGAGCACCTCCGGCGTCGCCGCAGGTCGCGCGAATTCGTTGATTTGCTCGATGACGCCGCGCGTGCGATCGGCGGTTGTGCCGACGGGCATTTCCAGATTGCAGATCAGCGATTCGCTGTCCATCTTCTGCATCATCACGTTTTCGACGATCCCACCGGCAACCAAGCCGCCAGTCATGATCAGCAGGGACACCGAAATCGCCAGCGTCAGGTAACGCCAACGCAAAGCCAGCCGCAGGAATCGCTCGTAGGGATCCAGCACGCCGTGTTGCATGAAGCGATGTTGCAATTGCATCACCGAATTCCACCACACGTGAATTCGGTGATCGCGTGAACTGAGTTTTCGCCGCTTCGCCTCGACCTGTGCCTTGCTTGGCAAACGCGACAAGTGGGCCGGCAGCACGATCAAGGCTTCGATAAGCGAAACCGTCAATGCCGCGATAACCACCAACGGCAACTCGGCCATGAAGTCGCCGATTTGGCCTCGGATGAAGAAGAGCGGCGCGAACGCGGCCATCGTGGTGAGCACGGCAATGATCACCGGCCACATCACTTCTTCGGCGCCTTTGATGGCCGCCCGCATCGGTGGCTCGCCCGCTTCCACGTGCCGGTAGATGTTTTCGCCGATCACGATCGCGTCATCGACGATGATCCCCAGCACGATGATGAGCCCGAACATCGACAGTAGATTGATCGACGCACCGTACATCCACATCACGATAAACGTGCCCAGAAACGACACCACCAGCCCCACGGCCGCCCACCACGCGACTCGCCAATTGAGGAACAAGTTCAAGCTGATCAACACCAACACCAGACCGACCTGACCGTTGCGAGTCATCAAGTCCAAACGACCTTCAACGAACCTCGCCAAATCCGTGTGCAGCGCGACGTCGAACCCATGTTGGAACGGTGTACCGCGGCTCGCTTCATAGATCGCTCGCGTGTTTGGTTCGACGCCGATGTTTTGCAAGAACTTCGTTACGAAGGAGTCGTCCAGACCGTAGTCCGCGTTCTGCTTGCCACGAATGTATGCCTTGACGACCCGTGCGATACGGATGGCGTCTTGTGATTTGTTCTTGTAGACGACGCAGTTCATTCCCGGCTTGCCGTTGAAGTAGGACTCCAAATCGCTCTCGACAAACTCGTCGCGAATGACGGCGACGTCCCGCAGTCGGAGCTTGCGACCGTCGGCCAAGTTGCGGACCACCAATTCCTCAAGATCAACGCCGCGGTTCAGTTCGCCCAGCGTCCGCACGGCCATTGATGTGCGGCTGCCCTTGAGTTGCCCGCCGGAGACGTCGAGGTTGGACGCTCGGATGGCGTCGGCGATTTCGTCAAACGTGATGTCGTATTCGAGCAGCTTGTCGGGCCGGACCTCGACGCTGATTTCGTCGCCGCGAGCCCCAGTGATCTGGATTTTGCTGACGCCGGGGAGTTGCAGCAGTTCCTCTCTCAGATTGCGAGCCGCCCGCTTCAGTCGCCGATGCCGGTCCGCCGGATCCGCCCCTTCGCCGCCGTCGCCGAAGATCGCCACGCTGATCACGGGAAGTTGCGGCTCGATCTTGCGAATCGTGACCTGTTCCATGTCGTCGGGCAGATCCTGGACGGCGTCGATCTGATTCTGCATCTCTTGCATCAGGACATCGACGTCGTCCACGTCATTGAACAGCGTAACGATGCTGGTACTGATGCCCTCGGAGACCGTCGAATCCACTTGCTCGACGCCTTCGACGTCCCGCACAGCTTCTTCGAGTTTGATCGTGACGGCTTTCTCGAGTTCCTCGGGCTGCACGCCGGGATGCACCGCAGCCACCATCAGCTTGTCCGGCCGAGACTCGGGAAACATCTCGCGAACCAGCGTCAAAGAAAACGCGGCACCGGCCACCAGGACAACGAGCATCATCATGTTGACGAGCACGTGGTTCTTAACACTGAAAGACGGAAGCGACATGAGCGATTGGATCCAGCGGGAAAAATACGTCCGCGACTGCGTGTCACACGACGCAGTGATGCGGAAGACGCGGCTCGCACAGTCTGCCAGGATCCAAGTCACCGGCATAGCTCGTCAAATCGCGTTGGTAACCAAGCTTCCGGCTCTCCGCCGGTCCCGTGCCACCTATTCCGAAATTCGGTTGCGCCGGGCACCAACACCCGGCGTTCGCGGACACCGCTCTCCACCGACGTGGGG